>PMYF01000820.1 GCA_003171295.1 Acidobacteriota bacterium
ATCGGCGAAAGCCGGTCGAAGTCTAACCAGATTCTGCTCAATCGCCAATCCGGAGGCCCACGCACGTGAAGATTTCCACCCTTGCCATGATTCTCTCGCTCGCCGGCCTGCTCGCCGGTTGCCGGTCCAAGACGCCTTCCAGCCCCGTCAATTTCTATCCAGAAAGCAACACAGTCCAGGATTGGGTGAAATCGAGCGACACTCGCACTTTTGAAGCCAGCCACCTGTGGGAATACATTGACGGCGACGCGGAGAAATACATCCAAGCGGGCGTGGTGAAGACGCTCACCAGCGACTATCGCTTCCACGACAAAGTCGATGCCACCGCCGATGTGTATGTGATGGCCAAACCCGAGGGCGCGAAGAAACTGTACGATTCCGAAATGCCTGCTGATTCCAAATCAGTCGAGGTAGGCGAAGCCGGCCGGATCGCCAAGGGCAGCTTGACGCTTCACCAGGGAGTCTACTTTGTTCGCCTGGTGTCATACGAGGATTCGCCGGAGATGACGAAGGCTTTGACCGACCTGGCAGGCGCAATCAGCAGCAGGCTCAGCAAGAGCGGCGCGGGGAAGTAGAAACTCAATACGTGATAGCCCCAAAACAAAACAGCCCTCTCCCTTGGGGAGGCGAGGATGGCCCGTAACACTGAACTAACAGCCCTCTCCCAGGGGAGAGGGTGGCCGACGTAGGAGGCCGGGTGAGGGGTCAGTTCAAGGTGAGCAGCCCTCTTCCCGAGGGAGACGCCTGGGGATCAGGAAAGGAGATCTTTTATGGCCAACGCAAAACGATTTGGCCGTCGTGAGTTCATCGTCACCTCCGCCGGAGCGCTGGCAGCGGGACTGGGCAGTGCCTGCGGGCGCGTGCCCGTGAGCGAAATCGAAGCCGCCGCCGCGCAGGTCGGGCGCCTGCCGCAACGCACCTTGGACCGCTCCGGCCGCAAGGTTACCGTGCTGATCGGCTCGGCGACCTGGGTGCCGGAAGCCGTGGAAGCCGGCATCTTGTGTGGGATCAATTACTGGCACAAGACCGACGAGTGGGACCGGCACTCCGCCCCGCAGGCGATTGTGAAGAATCGCGAAGCCCATTACTGCGAGGTGTGCATCGACCGCGTGCGCGGCAATCACGAAACCGGAGTGATCGACGAGGAGGCCCACTACCAACTCGTCAAGCAGGCGGTCGAGCGCACCGGCCTCCGCTACTTCGACGACATGATGTTTCACTTCGGCTACCACAGCACCGCGGAGCTGAAGAACAACCGGGCCTTCATCCGCGCCTACGAGCGCCTGAAAAAGGAAGGCTTGGTACACCACCTTTGCCATTCGCAGCACAGCTACAACGGCAATGCGCGGGTGCCGGGCGGAGAGGATCGGGCCGCGATCCTGACCGCCGTCGCCCAAGAGGGTGTCTACGAGCACGCGCAGTTTCCCTTTACCTTCGGCGAGGGGGAAGCCCTCACGAAGTTCGTCAGCTTCGCCAAGAGCCAAGGGTTTGGAACCACCGCCATGAAAACCACCGCGGGCGCGGCGCGCATGCAAGCCGACCGCGAATTCATGAAGCAATTCCCGGCAGGCACTACGCCGCACAATGCACTGGCGCGCTGGTTGACCACCTCGACCGGCCTCAGCACTGCAATCGTTCAGATCAACAACCTCGCCCAGTTCGTCGATACCTACTCGGGAGCCGGTAAGCCGTTGCGGGCGGCGGACGCGCGCGCCATTGAGTTGATGTCGGCTTACACGAATCGCGAAGTCTGCCGCCTGTGCAACGAGTGTCAGAGCCATTGCGCCGAGGGCGTGGCCATCGCCGATATCCTGCGCTATGAGCGCTACGCGACCGATTACGGCGACCGTGAGCGCGCCCGGCGGCTTTATGTGCAACTCGACAAGCGCGGCGACGCCTGTCAAGTGTGCGGCACCTGCCTCCCGCATTGCCCGCAAGGACTGAATATTCCAGCCAAGCTCGCCGACGCACATCGGCTGCTCAGTTAACCCCCCGCGGCGATTCTGGAATGGCCCTTCGGGATGAGTGCGCCGGGCAAGATCCGGGTGGCGCAGACTTCGCGCCTTTTGCGATGACTGCGATCAATGAAGAGCAGCCAAGTAATACACGTGATTAAGAGTGCAGAGATGCTCCAACGGACGACAGGATTCTGTATCGCAGACATGCCATACTCCGGCATGTCTGCGCCACCCGCGGATAATGATGTCAGAACTTGGAGTCATCTGCGGAGGGTAGTAGTGTCATTTGCGAGACAGTGGCGCTCCCAGGTGCAGTCATTCCCGCGAAAGCGGGAATCCAGTCCGTCGGTGGCGCATTTCCAATGGCTTGCGGAGTAGATTCCCGCTTTCGCGGGAATGACCAGTGTTTCGAAAGGGATCCCATTCCAAATAACATCAGCACCCTGCGGAGGGACGCTTGACAACATCATCCCCTCTCACGACCAAGCACGGGTCCGCGCGGCGCTCGATGAGACAGGAGAAAATCCCCTCCGGGGTGACATCCGCAAACTCCAAGAAGGCCGGGATGGCTTCCGACGTCGCGTCGGTGATTGGCGCATCTTCTTCGACCTCGACCCGGAAGAACGGCGCGTGGTCGTGACCGCCATCGAGCGCCGAACTTCCACAACCTACTGTCGCGGGGTGGCGTCCCGACGATCTTTGGCGGGATGTATGCGACCCAGGGACGATATAATGTTCGGGTGTTTACACTAAAGCGGGCCGCGGTCAGTGTATTTCTGACCATGGGTTCTTCTCATGCCCGAAGCCCCGACGGCATGCGTACGCAGTCAATCTGAATGGGGCACGCCGCTACCGTCCCCTTTTCCAAAGCAAAATTGTTGTAACCCGACCACCGCAAATCTTCTGGCCGATTCACCACCCCTTTCCGAATGGGGTTCAGGTGCATGTATTCCAGTTTGCCATCGAAGGAGAGGCCCACGGTCACGAGAGCGGTGACCGTGACTACCTCCTCAGGGCGCCGTCCGCAATTCCTCGCGGATTACCCGCCGCAGCGTTTCCTCGATCGTAGGCTTCTGCGCACCCTCGATATAGGCGCGCAACGCGTTGTTGATCAAGGTTTGATAGTTGCCGCCCCCGGCGCGCTCCACCGCGTCCCGGAAGTATTCCAGAATGTCGGTGTCCAAGCGGATCGTGATGCGTTCCTTCCCGGGTGGCACGCGCAGTACCGGTCCGCGCTTTCCTTTACTGAAGTCGTAGGTTTTCATCCTTGTGCCTCATACTCCATAACTTCACGGGGTTCAGCGGGCCGGGCGGAAATGAGCCGAATGTCCTCTCCGCGGTACGTATAAAGCACCACCAGCACACGGCCCTGCGCGTCAGAGCCAAGCGTTACCCAGCGTGCCTCCGTGGGCGCGGACTCGTTATCGGCAACGGTGATGGCATACGGATCATCGAGAACTAAAACCGCTTCCGCAAAACGGACTTCGTGCTTCGCGACGTTTTGCCTTCCCTTGGCGCGGTCCCAGACAATCTCCATCCCTAGAGCATACACGTGTATGTACGCCGAGTCAAGAGCGAGCGGGTGTCCCGGTCAGTACAGTCCCGACCGTGGGCATCGCTCATGCCCGATACCCCAGCGTCAACCGCACGTCGTCAATCTGACTCGGGCGCACCTCTACCGTCACCTTGCGTTATCTGCTCAGCATCACAGCCCGCGTAGCGGGCGAGAGATCGTAGCCCAGAGTCTCCTTTGACCCGTCCGTCATTAAGATCGGCGGACTATCAACCGCGCGACACGGGGGCCCACTTGAATTACGGCATAATATGCCGTATTATTTGATCATGCAGAACGGAGCCGCTAACAAGAAGACCGTCTCCTTCCGGCTAGAGGCGGAAAAAATAGCCGCCCTCGACAAACTCGCCAAGGCTCAAAGTCGCGATCGCACCTTCCTGCTCAGTCAAGCCGTGGACGCTTACCTGGATGTGCAGCGCTGGCAGATTGAGCAAATCAAGGAAGGCCTGCGACAAGCCGACGCGGGGATGGGCGCGGACCACGAGGAAGTGCGTGCCAAGTGGCGGCGTCGCCTGCGATGAGCCCCGAAGCAAAGATTCGCTGGATGCCGCTGGCGGAACAGGACCTCGATGCGGCTTATGAGTACGTCCGGCAGGACAATCGGCAAGCCGCCTTACGACTCGTGACACACGTCTTTCGAGCCGTGGAAATGCTGAGCCGCTATCCGTCCGCCGGCCACCCTGGCCGTGTCCCCGCGACCCGTGAACTCAGCATCGCCCCTACACCCTATATCGTTGTCTATCGCCATACCCAGAACGAAATTCAAATCCTCGCCGTCATCCATGGCGCGCGACGATGGCCGATGAGCTTTGGCAAAAGCGGATAGCTGCGCTCAACGCAGTTCTGACCATGGGCTTTTCTCATGCCCTATACCCCAGCAGCAACCCCACGTGGTTTATCTGGATGGGGCACGCCGGTACCGCAGGGCGGCGGAGCCGCAACCAACCCTGACGTGGGGTCTTGTAGGGCCGGGGCTTGCCCTGGCCAAAGCCACCCCAAGGGGTGGCCCTAC
>PMYF01000387.1:0-645 GCA_003171295.1 Acidobacteriota bacterium
TCTGGCTTTCCGGCCCATGCTGCATCCTTCCTCCCCCTCCGCGCCGGCGATGGCGTAACAAGCCTAATTCGTAGGCACGGAAGTAGGCACAATCCACTCGCTCACAGGATAATGGGCGCCACAGTGCAGACACTGTGTCACCGCAAACTGCGCCGCGCAGTTCGGGCAGACGGCTGGCGTTTGGAAGGTGTCGAAGCGCTGTCCGCAGCGGCTGCACTTCCAAAGTGTTCCCAGGGGTGGCGCGGTTTTGCACGATGGGCAGGCCAAACCTTCGTGGCGCGGCATCTTGGCCAAACGCAACAGCGCTTGCGCTTGCTTCAGTCCGCTCCAACAATTCATGAGGATGAATGCAGCGAGAAAGCCAAACCAGACTGATTGCATCCACACGGCGAGGATGATGAGCCCCGCCACGCCGACAAAACCGATCACCGTGGCCGCCAGCAAGCTGCGGGCACGTCCTACCACAAACCAGAGCAAAGAACGAAGAATCTGGCCGCCGTCCAGCGGATAGATGGGCAACAGATTGAAGATCAGCAAGCCCAGGTTGATGAACCAGAGCGCCCGCATGAACGCGTGGGCATTGGGTATCGTCTCCTCCCACCCCGTCGATCGGTTCAACATCCCGAGCAGCCACAGGATGACAAG
>PMYF01000387.1:712-9089 GCA_003171295.1 Acidobacteriota bacterium
AGCATCACGATGAGAAACAGTGCCAGATACTCCAGCACGTTCCAGGTGATAGAGGAATAACTCTTGGTTCGGTTGCCGATTTCAAACGCCGCCACAAAAAACCAGGAATAATGCAAGTACAAATCAATCCCGGCAAAGCGGAACAAATGGATCGACCATTGGCGTGTGCTTGTCATGGACAGACCTTATAACAACCTGCTACTCGGCACCAAGTCTATTTGCCGCGGGTGGCGCATGCGTCGCGTTCTCTGCGATGTATGCGGCTTCGGGTGGGCGCGTATGAACCCACGGCTACCCGTGGGACGCGGAGGGGCAGGGGCAACAAGCGCACAGTCTGCGCCACCCGCGTTTGATTTGCGTCTACAGATCGCAGATCTCCGCTCTGCGCCAGCCGGCCTAACACCACCCATCTTCCGGCGGCTTCGCCAATCCCTTGCGCCCGGGATTCCCGTGTTCCAGTTCGTCATCGAAGAAGAAGCCCACGGCCACGAGGGCAGTTACCGTCGCTACCCGCTACCCGCTATCGGAACATCGTCTTCCCGGGTCATCATCAGCGCTGTCCCTCCCATCCACTTCAAACCGGGCACATATTTCTCGTCTTGACCTTCCGGACACATCAATACTAGGAGCAGGACTCCCTTTGGGCTGTCAATGTAGAGTGAATACTCTGGCCCGCCGTACGACGGAAGGATATGGCCGACTCTGAACAGACTTCGCGGAAACTGGCCGTCCGCTCTGATCTCATTCTCCAGCGGCGTCAGGCGCTCAAACTTGGCAGTAGGAACTCTTTCGAGAAGCTCTCGCTCGTGGAACTCAGCGATGGCTTCCATCGTTGGCTCGCTTCCGCTCTTGAGCACGATTTTGCCGTACAAGAACAAGCTTTTCCGCATCGCATACTCGCGGGTGTAAAGCACCGGGTACATACAAAATGCCAGCCGGGCATGGGTTCATTGTCGGTCACCCAGCCTTCCGGAAGGCCGACCATAGCGGCGACCGGACCCTTCCAGAGCCAAGGCTCACCCGCGTGCGTGGGCCGTACGCTAAAAAAGGCACTCGGATCAAGCGGCAAGCGCTTGATGTCTTCGGTCCTCAGGGTCAATTTCCAACAGTACCCGACCTCCACCCCTTTAGTTAGTCGCTCTATCGCCAGCTCCTTAAGATGGTCTAGCCCCAAATCTGCGCCGCTAGACACGGAGGAGTCTGCAATTACCTCTAGATAGAGCCTCAGGAATTCACACCACCATTCATTAGTAATTTTCGGTAAGCTGAGGTCCCGCAGAAGCCACGTGAATTCGAGGTGAAATCCAAAGAGAATAAAGAACCTGCTTGCATCCGCGGCTCTGCCCTCGTTTTCGACGAGCGTGGGGAACCATTCGTCAAAATGACGCAGCACTCGTTTAGCGCCTGCCCGGTCCACACGTGCGTGAAGCGCCCAGGCGCTGAAGAACCGAAGGTAAGAGAATCTTGCTGCTGTATTTCTGTAGTCCAGGAGCTTTCGAACTAGCGTGAGGAGGATGTAGACAACCTGCGCCTCTGAGAGCTCTGCACTGAGCGCCCCGCGCAGCTTGTTGACGACGTCTGGTTCCATTCAAGCCTCTACAGTAACGTTCGATTGCCGACTGTTCGCCAGGGAGCTTCCGCCATGACGGACCCAATTCGTCAAATGCCGATCACAGAAGCGGAATTTTCTCACGCCCGATCCCGTTCCGGCAACCGCACGGCGTCAACCGGAATCGGGGACCCCGCCATCGTCGCCTTTTCCCAAGCAGAATGGTTGTCATTCGACAACCGCCCATCTTCCGGCTGCGTGGCAGCCTACTTCTTTCTCTGCTTCAGCGCCTCGAGCTCGCGGGCGCACTCTCGGGAGTGCGGATTGATGCGGCAGGCGGCTTCGAAGTGCTGGCGGGCTTCCGGGAGAAGGCCCAAGTGCGCCGCGGCGATTCCCAACTCGAAATGACCGGTGTAGCTATCGGGCGCGAGGGCCAGTGTCTGCTGGAAGCGGAGTCGCGCCTGCGCGTAGTTTCCCTGCTCCAGCCAGTACTGCCCCAGAGCTTCGGCGGCGGGAGCGTATGCGGGGTCAAGCTTGAGCGTGGTGGTCCATTCCCGCAGGGCGTCCCCAGGCTGATGAGTCTTGAGATAACACTCGCCCAGATGAAAGCGCGCCAGGGTGTTCTGCGGGTCCGCGCGCAGAATCCTGCGAAATTGGGGAAGGGCTGCGCCGGCACGTCCTTCCTCAAGCGCCAGCCAGGCCGTTTGGTAGAGTTCGTATTCGGGCAGCCGATCCTTGGGGTCGGGGCCGGAGCTCGCGCCTGCCCCGCGGGGTTCGGCTGCGAGGTAGCCCACTGATTCCAGGCGCGCCAGCGTTTCCGGGGCCAATCCCACGGGCGGGGCCGGCGTCTGGGGTGCATAGCGTGCCAGCAGTTGCTTAAGTTCGTTCTGAAGCTCCGTCGCGAGCGCGGAATTCTTTTCGACGAGGTTGGTTTGTTCGTGCGGGTCCGCTTTGAGGTCGTAGAGTTCTGGGTGAGGGGCCTGAATGAATTTATATTTTCCGGCGCGCCAGGCGCGGAGCGGCGCCCAGCGGAAGGCATCGTGCGCATAGAGGCTTTCGCTATATACGGCGCGCGGGCCGCCGGCCTCCCCGGCCTTGATCGTGCCCAGCAGGCTCGCGCCTGCGAACGAGCGCGGAGCGGGCAGGCGCAGAAAATCCAGAATCGTGGGCGCCACGTCGATCAAGCCCGCGGGCAGGGGCGCGACGGCGGGATAGCTTGTGCCGCCCGCCGGCCAATGCAGGATCAGCGGCACCCAAAGCGTGCTCTCGTAAATGAAGAAGCCGTGGTCGGACTCGCGGTGCTCGCCCAGACCCTCCCCATGGTCGGACAGCAACACCACCAGGGATTTCTGCCACCAGCCGCTTTCCTCGAGCGCTTGCTGGAAGCGGCCCAGCACCTGGTCAACGTATTCGAGCTGCGCATCGTAGCGCGAGATGCCGCGCGCGCGGGTGGCCTCCACGGGCAGCGTGTAAGGGGTGTGCAGATCGTAGAGGTGAACAAAAACGAAGACACGCTGGCCGTGGTTCGAGTCAAGCCACTGGCGCGCGGCGCGCAGCACTAAAGCGCCGTCCCGCCGCAAGCTCGCGGCATAGGGGTGGGGGGGGGCGCCGGCCTCGTGCTCAAAAGGGCTGTCATAAACGTCGAAGCCCTGGTCCAACCCGTAGCGCTCGTCCAGGAAATCACTTCCCAGGAAGGCGGCGGTTTTGTAACCGTGCGATTTCAGTACGGAGGCGAGGGGCACGACGCCGGGGGGAACCCGCTCGCCGTTCTCTTCCACGCCATTCTGAAAGGGAAACGTGGAGGTGAAGAGCGAGGTGTGAGAGGGAAGGGTGAGAGGTATCTGCGCATCGACCCGGGTGAAGATCGTGCCTCCCTGGGCAAACGAATCCAGGTGGGGCGTGCGGATCTTACCGTACCCGTAGGAGCTCAGATGGTCAGCGCGCAGGGTGTCAATCGAAATCAGGATGACCGGGGGAGGCTCGCCGCCGTCGCCGGCTGCCGTGGCGCAGGGCGTGAGCGAGCAGCACAGGACAGCCGTCAGCCCTGCACTGGCCAAGCCAGGAATGATGCGGACGAAGTTCCGGATTGCCCCACACATCGCAAAAGACGAAATTGTGAAAGAATTCCCTAGCCCGGATTTCTCACCATGGAATTGGAAATGCGGGGCTTTACAGGCTGTGGAAAAACATATAGCGGCGACTTTACGTCGCCAGCGCCGGATTGGTTCCATTGCCGTNNCGATATAAAATCGCCGCTACACCCTCCGTCAGGGTTTTTCCGCAGCCTGTTCAGCCCCACCCTTCCGGCAGCCCCCAAAAGCTTCCCAGCGGGGTGAGAAATCCGCGCTAGAACGAGAACCGCACCTGCAAATCGACGCGCCGGTTGGCGGCGCCCCCCCCGCCGAAGAAGCCAGCAATGCTATTCGCGTGCCCAAACAGGGGGGAGTTAAGGTTCCCGACCGGGGAGGCAAAGTTGACGTTGTTAAAGATATTTCTCCCGGAGATGCTGAAGGTCAGGTTGTAGCGGCGGTTCGTACTGTTGCCCGCGTTAAACATTCCGCCGCCCCCACCGCTGCCGAGCCCCTGGCCGCCCAGTCCGTGGCCGTAGCCTCGTCCGCCACCGCCTCCCCCACCGCCTCCGGAGCCCCCGGGGTGGGCCACTTCTTTGCCGAAGCCAATCGTCTTGCTGAGGCGCAAGTTGGCGATGAACTGGCCAAAGCCAGAGCCGAAGTTGGGCGGAATAATCTTCTCGTCTGCGCGGGGGAGTTTGTCAAAAGCCCCCCAGGGGGTCGCGACGAAGGTGCTGCTTGGCAGGTCGGTTGCGAAGGCCGGCCGGTCATTGAAAATGAAGTCGCCGTTGAGGTCCTGACCCACCGTAATGTTGAAAGGACGCGCGGAATTCACCACCATGAAGGGGAACAACTGGAAACCCCGCGGCAGGTTCCAACTCCCACCCATGAAGAGGCGATGGCGCACATCGTACGCGGCGCGTCCGTAATTTCCTTCGAGGTCGTACTGATTCATGGGGAAGCTGCCAGCGCCCGCGGTGTTGCTATTGGCGAAGCTGAGGGTATAGAACCCGAAGAGCGAGACCTTCGCGCCGCGCAAATTGAAATTCGTGATCATCTGGTTCTGGTTGAAAAGGCCGGTGGACTCGTACTGGTACAACCCGGCGGAGGTGTCGAAGGGCCGGGGCGCGTTGGCGGGCGTGCAGGAGGGATCGCCGCTAAGACAGGGAAGCGGGGCGTTGATGTTGCGTGAGAGAAGCTGGTGCGTGCCGTGCGTGTTCAGGTAGGTTACGGAGAAAGTGGCGTTCTTGGCAAGTTGCCGTTCCAGCCCCACCCCCGCCTGGCTCGTATAGGGTGTCCGCAAGCTCGGGTCGATCTGATAGGTCGTGGGTAGAACCTGACTCGCCTGGAGCGTGCTGATGGACGGAATGGTTGGATAGAAGTCAGGTGACGTGACAATGTACTGCTGCTGGTTGATTCCGTTCAGGCGTTCGGCGTTGAGGATCAGGCTCTCACCGAAGCGGTCGTAGAAGATCCCGTAGCCGGCCCGCAGAACTGTTTTGACCGATTTCCCTTTTCCCAGCCCCCACGCGATGCCGATGCGCGGTGCAAAGTCAGCGTGGTCATGGATGTGGTCTTGGGTCTCGAAGCGCAGTCCGGTGCTTACGGTCAGGTTCGGGCGCACCTTCCAATCGTCTTCCACGTAGGGTTCGAGGTCAAGGTAGTGAACCTGCATTAGAGGGGTTCCCGCGATGATCAGAAATTGGCTGGCGCCGCCGCCCGCGACCCTGATCTGGGCTGGGGTCAAACCTTGTTGCAGGCCCTGTTCCGTGATTTGATAGTCAAGTAAAGACGGGAAGGTAAACGCGCCGTTGAAGTTCGACATCGCGCTGGAGGTCTGGCTGGAATCCCGCAGGCGGGCTCCGAACTTCAGGAAATGCTTGTTCAAGGCCACCGAGGAGTAATTCTGCACTTCGTAGGAGTTCTCCTGGGTGTAGCCCGTGCCGCTGCTGTTCCCGCCCCCTGTGAAGGCTCCCAGAACCGAGAGCGTGGGATCGAAGCTCAGTGGCAACTGGTGGTAGTTACTGTGGCGATAGCGGAACCGCACCTCGGTTACGGCTTTCTCGTTCAACACCTGGGCGTCGCTGAACTGGATGCTTTGGTCCGTATCCCGGCTGTTGAAGGCTTGCGAGGGAAGTGAGAACTGACCCACTCCCTGGTTATCCTCGCTGTCCTTCCAGAGCTGGTAACGGACCGACAGAGTATTGTTTTTGCCGATTTGGGTGTCAATCCGGGGGCTGAAGTTCGTGCGCGATTCCGGATTGGGGAGGGTCTGGGTGAGTGGAACTTGGTTGAAGCCGGGGTCGAGAACGACAGCGCTCACGATGGCCTCGTCCTGGATGTTCCGGTGCTGCCCGTCGAGGTAGAAGGAAGCCTTCTTGCCCAGGGCGCCGCCCAGGTTCCCGTCGAACATGACGGTGTGGTAAGCCGGGACCTCGCTCGCGAAAGGATTCCGGCTGTTGAAAGCCGAGTCATTGCCGCTTACGAAGAGCTGGCCGTGGAGTTTGTCCGTGCCCGGCTTGGTAAGAACTTCGATCCTGCCATAGCCTAGCTGGTCGTATTGCGCCGAGAAAGGATTCTGGTTGACGCGAATCTCCCGAATGGAGGATTTGGGGGGCAGTTGGCCGCCCGTGAACCCGTCAATGTAGACTTGGCCACCGTTGGGTCCCGCGGAGGGGCCTGCGAGGGCGGTTAGCTCGTTCTGCAACTCATCCGGGTCGTCGGAAAGCGATTCGAGGTCCTTGCCTTTAATGACCAGGGAACTGGCATTATCGGACGGGGTGACACTGACGTGCGTGGTCTCGCCCGTCACCGTGACCTCTTGCCTTTCCAGAGCCACCTCCAGGCGGGCGTCCACCAACTGGGGCTGCCCGCGGCCGACCACGATGCCCTCCTTAACGAAGTCCCCAAATCCCTTCAGCTTGATTTCGAGCCGGTAGGAGCCGGGAGGAAGGTTGCGGAAAGCGTAACGGCCCTGGTCGTCGGTCTGGACAACCAAGGTCGTCCCCGAGGGTCCCGTGACCGAAACGGTGATGGCGGGGACCGCCGCTCCCGAAGGGTCCAGGATTTGACCGCTCAAAGCGGGGCTGCTTCCTTGCCCAAAGGTGAGGGCGGGAAACAATAAAGACAGAATCCACAGAGTACAAAACTTTCGCTTCAAATTTCTCAAGGCGTCATTCACCCTTACAATCCTCCAAAGTCTCTTCGCGTGGAAGTTTCGTTACGCGGGTCTGGTGCGTAGGGATCTGCGGCTGGACCCTCTTGCGCTTGCGGAACTTCAGGTTGACAAGCAGGCCCGGGTGTTCTACGGCCCGCCTTCTCCGCCCCCACCACCCATATTCCAAGATCCGAGGTTCATATCGCCCGTGCCCTTGGGTCGGGCAGCTAGAATCGGCTCTACACCCGTGAGGATCGCTATGGCCGTTAGTTCTGACGGCTTCTCACCCTCCGTGCTCACAACAATCAAGGGTTGGCCGGGCTTAAGCTCGCTGAGCGTGAACGCCGGCATGCGGTCGAGCATCTGCTGAAAGTCGCGCCGCATCCCGCCGGGCCCACCCTGGCCTCCGTTGCCGCCGGGGCCNNCGCCGGAGTTGAAACGGGCGATCATCTGGGCCATGAATTGTGGAAGCTCGTGCAGCTTGGAATCCGGCGTCGTATGCACTACCAAAGGCTGGCCGGAAGCTAAATCCTTGACGGTAACAGCGCCCGCCGCCGCATCGACTGAAATCACGGTTGCCCCAACGTTGCGGAAGGTTCCGGAAACCAGCTTTTCTACTGTGAAGCGGCTGCCGTCTTCACTCTTGGTACCCAAGGCGCGCACTTGATCGCCCACTTTGATGGCGTCAAAGGGGGCGGCCTTGGCGTCGCTGAACTTGACGGAGTCCGGGGCATAGCGCAGGAGCACAGAATTCGGAGCCAAGGCGAAGACTACCGGGCGGGTGAGATTCCCGGGCGTGGGGGGCGTGTTCGGAACCGCGATGGTGATCTCCTTTTTCTCCGGGTCCACCGCTTTCACCACGCCTCCGGTCCCGCGCCGCTGCCAATCCTGGGTCTCAGCCGCGTGGGCGGCAGCAAGGTCCGACCTCGTCATCACGACGACGGAGGTCGCCTGAAAGGACTTCTGGTCGTCCGAGAAGCGGCCACGAACCAAAACCCGATCGCTGGGGTTTACCTCACCGATCGTAATGTGGGCAGCCGTCTTCAAGTCCTTCGCGCCCGGCGGCACCCGAAGCACGGCAACGTCCTCAGACAATTGGACTTGTAATTCAGAGCCGGCATCCAAGCGGAGAATAAGACTGCCGGGCTTAATCTGAGTGACGACTCCGACAGCGCGACCCGCTTGTGCGGGCGGAGCGCTCGGGGTCTGAGCCGCCGCCAAACCGGGGGCCAGGATCAGCCCCAGCCACAGTGTCATGAGATAAATCGTCCGAATCTTCACCAGGGTTAACCTCCCTGTCTCGTAATTAGACGCTGCCGCGACTTCTGGCGTTACTTCTCCCTCGTCCTTCGTTGTAAAACCCTTTGTCCGTGGTTTCATTATGCAAAACCCTCGGCGCGCGTGTCGACTGTGGCCTCGACTTACTTCGTCGGCACGTATTGGCCCGGATTTCTCGCCACGGAGGGGAGGGGCGGGGCTTTACAGGCTGCGGAAAAACCCGTAGGCGCTGCCATTCTGAGCTTGGCTAGCCGAAAGCGGCTATCCGTGATGGCAGAAAAAAAACGACTTACGCGTCTGTTTTCTGGAGAGGAGCCGCAGGCG
>PMYF01000223.1 GCA_003171295.1 Acidobacteriota bacterium
ATTATACACCCATTCATTATCTGAATTATGATATTGATTGTAGCGCACGATGACGAGCTGGTGTCCCGGTAGCCCCTGCAATTGCTCCATGGCCCGGGCACGATCCAGGTTCTGGTAATGCTCTGAGTCCCAAGTATGGTGCCATTCGACGGGGGTGGGAATGTGCAGTTGAGGCGCGGCGGAGCGCAGCAGGAACAGCAGGACACAGATGGCCGGTATCGCGCGCACCATCGCCAGCCCGGCAGACTTTCCGCGCCAACGCCACAACCGCAGGTGCCGCATGGCTTGGAGCACCAGCGCGTAGATCGCCGCAGTTATGGGCGCCGCGTAATGCGGGTTGAAATAGATGGGCAGCGCCAATCCGACGAAAGTAGCGGCGCACACCGCCACAAGAAAGCCCGTCTTGCCCGCCATCGATTTGCGAAGAAATTGCCGGGGATTGACGGCCAACAACATGACTAGGGGTAGGGCGAGCACCGGCCCGAGATAGAAACGGTAAGAATCTGAGAGCTTCCATGCCAACACGTCGAAGGGATGCTTGCGGGCGTGGTAGTAATTGTACATCGTCCATTCATGCAAATAGAAGTGCTCCAGCAGCGGATGGTGGTACATGTGCCTGGGGTAAGGAGGTTGCCAGGGGAAAAACGGGACAGAGCCGTATGTATCGAGACTGACCTGGTAAGGGACGCGAAAAGGGCTGCCCGTAACCCTCCAAAAAAAGTAGGCCATGCCGGCCATCGTAACCACCAGGAGCAGGCCCATAGGCAGGACGATTCGCGAAAACAATTGCCCCCAGGGAAGGCGCCCCCTTCTTCCCGCAACCCAAACCAAAACTGCCACCGCAATCGGAATGCTGAAGAACAGACTCTCGTATGGCCGGGTGTTGGCCAAAAGAGCGAAACCCAAGCCCATCATCAGGGCTTCCTGCACCCGCAAACGCTGCTTCAATCTGGGCAGCGCTCCCAGGACGAGTGCTCCGCCGATTGCCGCCAATGCCCCTCCGCAGTAGCTGTTCATCCAATAAGAAAAGGTCCCGAGCCTCATGACCGCCAGCAATCCACCCAGAAGAGCCCAGCCCGGCGGCAACCAACCCTGAAGCATCCAACAGATCGCTGCGCACATGGCGCCGGCGCTGAGACACACCCCGAACCAAGGATTTCCTGTAGTCACTTGGCCCAAGGCCATGACCAAGCTCTGGCCGGCGTAATACGCCGCCATGTAAGTGGGTTTCTGATTGATGTGGATACTCTCAAAGTGGATCCACATCGGATGGGTCGGATTGGCCAGGCGACCGTGAGCAAAGGTGTCTGCCGCTAGCAGGTAGGCAAAATCATCATGAAAGCCCGGCTTTGGAACTGGCAGGTTGGGCAGCAGGGCGGCGCGTATCGCCAATGCCAGAATGCCCACCACGAGGACGGCAAGGGCACGCTTCCTTGCCAGGCGGCAGAGGCACCGTTCCACCACCTGAATCCACCCGGTGGGAAAGCTGGGCAAGAAATACGTGGCCGGGAATAGGATGGCCACCAGAATATATTCGAAGAAGGAAAACATGCTACGCCACCGGGACTCTAGCCACGTTGTGCAAACGCCCCTTGCTGCATTAACTGTCCTTCTGGATGGTAGCCCTCTCGAGGATCCACTTTTATGGACAACGTGGAGCGAACCGGGAGGAGTTTAGCATGAAGTCTCAGGAGCGGCAAACAAGTGTGTCGGGACTGTGGGCCGGGACCATCGTGGTGGGACTCGATTCTTGTGCTGCCGTCATTGACTCGATAAAGCAAGTTGCCCAATCATCGCTGATGCACGTGCTCCTTGTACCCCGTGACTGGAATACGGTAGATTGGGAAACCGGTTTGATATCCCTTGACTGCTTCACCGGTACTTCCCGTAAAGTTTCGCGCTGGGTGAACCGTCGGGGAATGGCAGATGGACTGGTTATCCTGCTCCAGGTTTAGCTATGAAGAGCGGTTTGCCTGATTCGCACCCGTCGATAGTTTCATCGCACTCCCGCCAATGGCTTGGCCTATCACTCCTCTTTGTTCTTCTCAGGACATTTCCGAGTATCACCTACCCCATCGCCCGCGACCAGGCCACGTTTTGTTTTATTGGCCAGCGGTTGCTGGAGGGGAAGCGGCTTTACCTTGATCTCTGGGATAACAAGCCTCCCGGCATCTTCTATATCTATGCCCTTATTGTGAAGGTGTTCGGAACCGCTATGTGGTCAGTCGGCGTAGTGGATATCGTGTGGCTGTTGGTCATTTCCTTCTTCATTTTTGAGCTCACGGAACGATTTCTCGGGACAGCGGCGGCAGTCATTGCCGTCACATTTCATGCCACATGGCGAGTCTGGATGGGTTATTGGGACGCGGCACAGCCGGAGAACTTTCTGGTGCTTTTCGTCATTGTCGCTTATTTTCTGTCGTCTTCCGGCGGCAGGACTCGGTGGATTTATGATGTCCTGTCAGGGCTTCTTTTCGGGGCGGCGTTCTGGCTCAAATACAATGCCCTGGCTTTTGTCCCGCTGGTGGTTCTAGTTCCTTATCTCGATTTCGGCCCACTCGATGAGGGCTCACCACTCCCGCGCCTCAGATTGCCTGGCAGGGAGTGGGTGATACACGTGGGAGTCTGGGCCGCGGCGTTCGCCGTGGCCGTGGCGGCGGTGCTCACTTACTTCTGGTGGGTTGATGCATGGCCGGCCATGGAGGAAGTGCAGTTTAAAGTGCTGCCGCGCTACAACGCCATGGCCATCGGGCGATCGCAAGACTACTGGGCATTAGTGACCAGCCATGCCAATCGCTATCTGGGGCCGTCCACATGCATCGCCGCCCTAGCTGCGATCATCGTGGCTCGGCGTACCAAGACTCTTGCCCAAGCCGTACCGGTGTTCTTAGCCGCGCTTATGGGAACCGTGTCTCTGGCCATGCAGGCCCGTCTGCCGAGTTATGCTTTTGAAACCTGCTACCCCTTCTTCGCCATGCTTTGGGGTTACCTGGGGGTGAAGGTCTTCGAGGGGATCCGGTTTATCGCGCGCTGGTGTTCAGGCCGGGGCTGGCGGATTGCGACCGTTCTGGTCTGGCTGGTTTTCGCCAATTTGATTTATCTGCCCTTGCCCAATGAGGCTGTCCAGTTGAAGCTCTGCGTCAATGACCTGAGGGAATGGCGAAAGGACCGTAACGCTTTTTACGCCAACTATCCCTGGGCTCACCCCATCTCTCATTATGGCGGCCAGATGCAGGTTATCCAATATCTCGGTGAACATTCCACCCCCCAGGAGGGCGTTTTTATCTGGGGCAGCGAGCCCCTCATCTATTTCCTGTCGAAGCGGAATCCGCCCACGCGGTTTGTTTCGAACCTCGGACTCATGTCGCTGTGGACTCCCCCCACCTGGCGCCCGGAGTTGATGCGCGATCTCGATGCTTCTCCTCCCCGATACATCATCGTGGAGCGCGGCGACCAGGTTCCCATGATTTCCTTCCACTTTCTGGATTCAGAGGAATACCTCCAGCAACGCTTCCCTTCCCTGCTACGATTCGTGACCAGTCACTACCAGAAGGTCGCGGACTTCCAAGCTTTCGCAATTTACCGTCATGACTAACCGGCCTCCCGAACCCGACCCCTCATCGCGCTCCGCCCCCTGGGCGTGGCGGGTGGGAGCGCTGGGGTTGGTCTTTCTGCGCGCTCTTCCCAATCTGCGTTTTCCACTGGGGCGGGACCAAGCCACCTATTGCCAGATCGCGCAACAACTACTTCATGGTCAACTCCTTTATCGCGACCTCTGGGATAACAAGCCTCCCGGCATCTTCTTTCTTTACGCACCGTTCGTGAAGCTTTCGGGCCCCGTTATGTGGTGCGTCGGGGCGATGGATGTGGTCTGGCTCCTGCTGTTTTCCTATTGCCTTTTTCGCTTTGTCGAACGTTACCTGGGGGCGCCAGCCGCGGCCCTTGCCGTATTATTCAACGCGGGATGGCATTCCACGCAGGGTTATGTCCACGGGGGGCAACCGGAAGTCTGGCTGATGCTTTGCATCTTCAGCGCCTTTCTCGGATTGTCACTCACTAGCCGTTATCCGCGCGCCCGATGTTTCATCGTCGGGCTGCTGCTGGGCGCGGCCTTCTGGTTGAAGTACAACGCCGTCATCTTTTTCCCCTTTGTGCTGCTCGTCCCTTTTCTCGATTTTTCGGAACTGGACCGCGCGCCGCGCCGCGTCAAGCTCAGGATCCCATTTCACCCCTGGCTGTCGCAAGCCTGCTTTGCGGGCGCGGGTTTCATGCTGGCCGTGAGCGCGGTGCTCAGCTACCTCTGGCTGGCGGGTGTTTGGCCGTGGTTCTGGGAGGAGCAGTTCGAAGTTCTGCCCCGTTACGGAGCCATGGTGTTCGCGCGAGCTCACCCCCTCTGGCTGATCGCAATCTTTCAGACCTATCGTCACCTCCAGCCCTGGAACGAGGCCGTCGTGGCCGTCGCCCTGGCAATAGCCTGGAAGCGCAGAGAGCTTTCCGCCACAGCCCCGATTTTCCTCATGGGGCTTGCCGGCTACACCTTGACCGCTTCACAGGGGCGCTTTCATCCCTATTATTTTGAGACCACCTACCCCTTCATCGCCATGTGTTGGGGCTATGTGTGGGTCAGGACTTTTCAGGGGTTCCGGGCGGTGAGCAGGGCGTTCGCGCGAAGGAACTGGCAACTCGCTCGGGTCATGTTATGGCTGGTGTTCGCCAACCTCATTTACGCCGGCTCGATTCGGGAGATTTTCCGCATCGACGAACAGTACCGCTCCTTCGCTTTCTGGCGCCGGGAGCCCGAGCGTTCCTATACGGAATATCTGTGGCAACTCGAACTGGAAAAGTTTCACGACCAGATGGCCATCATTGATTATCTCAAGACGGATTCGGCCCCTCAAGATGCGGTCTACGTCTGGGGCACAGCTCCCGCGATCAATTTCCTATCCCAACGGCGCTCCGTGTCACGGTTTGTTTCAAACCTCGGATTGATTTCCCCCTGGGGTCCGGAGCGATGGCGGGCCGAGCTGGTGCGGGATTTAACGAGAACTCCTCCACGCTTTATCGTCGTGGAGCGTCATGACGCCATCCCAGGTGTTTCTTACACGCGCCGGGACTCCGAAGAGATGCTCCAATCCTTCCCCGCCCTGGCGGATTTCTTGAGCGCCCGTTACCGATCCGTAAGACACCTTACCGACTTCGAGATCTACGAACGGCAGGTCTATTCACCTTAATTCACCTTATTGCCCTTGGGTTCTTTAGACAAATAATTAGTAACAT
>PMYF01000698.1:0-1880 GCA_003171295.1 Acidobacteriota bacterium
GAGGATCGCACCGTCCGGATTCCAGATTCCCGCGACGTGCGCGCCGATATCAACTCCGTGAAACGCTTTGTGACGCCTGCCGGCAATGTGCGCTTCGACGCCGAGCACACCGACCGGGGCCACGCCGACCGCTTCTGGGCGCTGGCGCAAGTGACCCACGCCGCCACCCATGCACCCGCGAATTTCAGCGAGCAATCGTTCCTGGGCGGCCAGCCGGTGATGGCGGGGTTCAGGGATTTGGTGCTGTAAGCAATTGAGTGATGTTCTGATGGAGCGATTGCAAATCACTAAATCGCTAAATGGATAAATCGTAAATGTCCAAAGCACACAGTTCGGGAAACGGAAACCAGATGCGGCACTTAATCCGCGAAGGCAAATCAGCTTCCAAAACGTTGCAAGCGCAGATCGATGCAGCGGTGAAGCTGGCCGACCGCGAGATCGGAATTCAATATCCACCACCCCTTGGTCCCCTCCCTAGCAAGGAGGGGAGCCCGCAGGGCGGGGTGGTTCGCCTCGACCGTCTGCCTCTTACACCGGGGCCCATGGCCACATCCGGCGGCCTGCCCGTGGCTCCCACGCGAGCAGTCCCACCCACGCCGCCGCCGGAAGCCATTTCCATATCCGACTACACGGCGCGAGTTCAGCAGGGCTGGGTATCCGTCTTGGGTTTGTCCGGCACGCCCATCACCGCCGGTTTCCTGCGCGAACTGGGGGAATACAACCCCAAGCTGGAAGGCCTGAACGCCATCTGGACTTACCAGGAAATGCGGCGCGGCGACGCCCAGGTGGCCGGCACGCTGCGCGCCTGCAAATTGCCCATCCTTTCCGCGCAATGGCAAGTGCAGCCGCCTCCGGACGCCGAACTGAAAAGCGGCCAGACCGCCGCCAAGGCCAAAGAGGTGGCGCGCTTCATCCAGGAGAATCTGTTCGGGGGCCTGGAGTGGCAAACCCACACGGGAAGCTGGATCACGCAGAGTTGGAAAGACGTGGTGCGCTTCGCCCTGCGCATGCAGGATTTCGGGGCGGCCTGCTATGAAGAAGTAATGGCCATCGACGGCGACAAGATCCGGGTGCGGCGGCTGGCCGACCGTCAGGCGCTCACCTTCTATCGCTGGCACACGGACCCGCACTCGGTCGATCCCACCCTGGCGCCGTTCATTTATGACGACGGCGAAACGCTCTATGCGCTGGAGCAATGGGGCTACCGCTCCAACCGCTTCGAATATGTGCTGCTGCCCACCGACAAGGCCTGCATCTTCACGCACGAGCAGGAAGGCGCGAATTTTTGGGGCATTCCGCTGACCCGCGCCATGTACCCGCATTGGTACATCAAGAAACACCTGGAAAGGATCGATGCGATTGCCTGCGAGCGCAACTCGTTGGGCGTGCCCATGATTCTGCTGCCCCCCAATCCCTCCAAGCAGGACGTGCACGCCGCCCAGCAGTGGGTCACGCAACTGGCCGCGCACGAAAAGACGGGGTTGGCGCTGCCCCACGACGCGGAGTTCAAGCTGGTGGGCATTGAGGGACGTATCCGCGAAATCCTGCCGTCGCTCCAGTACCACAAGCAGCAGATCGCCACGTCTTGCCTGGCCATGTTCATGGAACTCGGCCAGTCGCATACGGGCTCGCGCGCGCTGGGCGAATCCCAGACCGATTTCTTTCTGCTGGCGACCCAGAATACCGCTGACTACATCGCTTCCCAGATTCGCCACTCCACGATCCGCCGGCTGACGCTTTGGAATTTTGGCCCCGATGCGCCCGTGCCGTACCTCATCCCTGCCAACGTGCAGGCACGCTCGATCGAGACCATGGCCTCCATCATCGCGCAACTCGCGCAGGCCGGGGCGTGGATATCCGACCGCTCGAGCGTGAACCAG
>PMYF01000698.1:1898-13172 GCA_003171295.1 Acidobacteriota bacterium
AGGAGAGTTATGAAAAACGTGGTAGCGCCGACCTTTAGGTCGGCACGTGCTGAGCTAAAGCTCAACGCTACAACCCGCCCTGCCCCAGGCACAGGAGACGGCATGAAAAAGGAAAAGATCACGCTCGTGATCTCGATTTGCGTCGCCGTTATCCTGACCCTCGTGCTTCCGGCGGTTCTCGCGCCGCCCCCGGTGAACGCGCAGTTTGCCGGCGACCAACGCATGCCGCCCTTTGGCTTTATCACTGCGAATCCCACAATTTCCATCACCACCGGCAGCGCCACGTCGGCGTATCACGCCACGACCGACGTCAGCTCCGCGCATGTTCAGTGGGTTTTCGGTACCGTGTCCGGGACTTACTCCGGCTGCACGATGCAGGCGAAAACCAGCTATGACCGCACGAACTGGCTGACGCTCGGAAGCGCTGCCCCGCTCACGGTCACGACCGGAACCCTCGCCGCCTGGGACATTTACCAACCAGCGCCCTCCGCTACCAGCGTGACGGTCACCCCACCGAGCAGTTCCGCCGCCATGGGGTTCGGCGCGTATACGGAGTACGTGTTTTCTTGCAGTTCTTACGGAACCAAGGCCCCGGTGACGGCGACGGTGATCTACAAATAAGCGGCCAACGCGAACTCGCCGTCAACGGCCACCCCGTGGCGCGCGATGAAAACTGACCGCAGCACTCTGAGAGCTTGATTATGGAAAAACAGGGCAGAGGGCAAATGGCAAAAGGCAAATGGACGGCGCTGGTGTTGGTGGGTTTCTCCCTCGTGTCGCCTTGGGCAACGCACTCCTCGCTGCTTCTTGCGCAACAGAAGACCTCGGTGGCGGACACACTGCTGGGCCCCGATGGCGCGCCGGTGGCAGGGTCGTTCGTGGTCACCTGCCCGCGCACGTTTGTGTCGGCGGACGGCTCGACGGTCCTCGCCCAGAGCAAGACGAGCGTCACCCTCGCGGCGAACGGCAGCTTCAGCGTCAACCTCATCCCGAATGCCGGCTCGAGCCCGGGCGGGAGCACCTACCAGGTGCAGTACACCGCCAATAGCCGCGTGGTAACGGAAATCTGGGTGGTCCCAATTTCGACCTCGCCCGTGAACCTGGCCGCGGTGCGCACTGCCTCGCCACCCTCGCCAGGCGTCATGTTGCCTTCCGCGCAATTGAATCCGCCCTCCGGCTGCGCTGCGAATCAGTTTCTCCAATGGACGGGCACAAACTGGACCTGCGTGACATCGAATGGAGAAGGCGAAGGGGGTGGCGGAACGGTCTCGAGCGTTGGCCTCTCGCTGCCCCTGGCGGTGTTTTCAGTGTCAGGCTCCCCCGTAACCAGCAGTGGCACATTGAACGCCAGCTTCGCCAGCCAGAGTGCCAATCAGGTTTTGGCGGCGCCCAACGGGACCGCCGGCGCGCCGAGCTTCCGCGCTTTGGGGGCGGCGGACCTGCCTGCCTCGCTTACCAGCAGCACCAGTGGCAACGCCGCTACGGCGACGGCCCTGGGCAGTTCGCCCAATCAATGTGCCGGCGGCCAGTACGCCACGGGAATCGCCGCCAGTGGAAACGCCAATTGCGGGGTACCGCCGGGAACCCTGGGTGGCTTGACCACGAACCTGCTTCCCGTCGCGAGCAGTTCTTCCAGTCTGACCAACTCCTCGCTTTCCAGCCTGCCGGCGCTGGCGGCCACGACGCTCGGAACCATAACGGCCGCCGTGGGAAGCGGATCTCTGAATGCCACGACCACCTATTACTACACGGTCGTGCCTCTCACCGCATCCGGCATCGGGCCGGCATCGGCGGAGGGTTCGTTCACTACAGCCTCCGGCGGCAACACCTACACGGTGACGGTGCCCTACAGCGCGGTAAGCGGAGCTGCTGGCTACTGCCTGATGGGCCGGGCCTCCTCCGGAGGAGAGCAATTGCTTTCCTGCGCGCACTCCGGCTCGACGCTTTCGATTGCCGACAGCGGGGCTGCTACGCCCGGTGGCAGCTTTCCGGCCAATGCCAGCGCCCTCGCGGGAGCCTCGGGATCGTTTGTGCCCGTTTATGAGGATGGAGTGGTGCACGCGGCGCAGATGCCCGGCAGCGATATGTGCGCCCAAATCTCGAACGGCTGGGCCTTCCTCGTTGCGCTCGGCCTGAGCAGTGGCACAGTTGACGCGCGCGGGATTACGGGAACCCAGAATGTCTCGGGCTCCTGTTTCAATAATTACCCGAACAACCAAAGCTTCAATGGCACGCTTCTAACCCAGAGCGTCGAGATCGTCTCCTCCGTAAGCCAGGTGCTCCCCAACGGGTTGCGCTGGGACGGCGGTTCCTTGCGGGCAGAGGCCCCGCCGCAGCTTTCCAGTCCGGTCGGCACTACAGTCGTACAAGCCACCGGCTTTCCGGCGAGCACCCCGGTCATCCAATACGGCAAGAGCCAAAGCGTGCCGCAGTTGGGAATCCGCCTTCAGAACCTGGGCGTCTCCTGCATTCCTCCCGGTGGCAACTTCAGCGGAACCAGCATCGGCGTTCAAGACCTCTATGCGCAGGAGCATTCGGGGGCAGACTACCTAAACGTCTATGGGTGCGAAGTTGGGGTGGATATCGAAAACGGGGGTGGCGGCTCTCCGGCTATCAATGGCGGTCCTTGGAACAACGTAAAAGTCGCCCTGGGCGGCACTGCTGACAGCACCGCGGTGTGCTTCCGTTACGGGTCCACGGCGGCGCAGACGAGTGCCCTCTTTGGGGTTCACACCCTGAACTGTTCGGGAAACAACTCAGGTAGCCAGCTTACGGCGGCAGGGATTCAGATCGATGGAAGCTATATCAACATCGATGGTGTGCACGTCGAGCAGACAGCAGTCGGCGTGGAGATCGCCAAAAACCACTCGTCCTATAGCGCCACGCTCAGCAATGTCCATTGCCTTAGTCTGGGCGGGGTGCAGGGGATCTCTTGCGTGGATATCAGTGCGAGTAATGCGGCCAACGTTGTCCTGATGGGGATTGCAGTCAACTCTACCCTCACGACGAATGTCATCAAGGACAATCAGACGAACGGCTGCACACTGCCTACGACGACAGCCGGGAACATCGGTATCTATGTTCGCGACGCCCATAATCGAATAACCACAAGCTCGCAGGACTGTACGGCGAGTCCGGCGGTGACGGCATCAGCCTTGGCGGCGGTTCCGAGCCAGTGCTCCGGCAGTCAATTCTCGACCGGGATCGCGGCGAATGGCAGCGCCAACTGCGCGACGCCAGCCGGCGGCGGGAATATCTCGAATTCCGGGACGCCCACGGCCAATCAGATTGCGCAGTGGACCAACTCAGCCACGATTCAGGGAATCTCGACTCTGCCCGCCTCTGCGTTGCCCGCGCCCACGGCGTCCACGCTGGGCGGAATTGAATCGATCACGGCAGCTTCGCACAACTGGATCAGCTATGTCGACACGAGTGGGGTTCCGCACCAAGCGCAGCCTGGTTTCAGCGATCTCTCCGGTTCGTTGGCCTGTGTACAGCATCCGGCCCTGACCGGCGATACAACGGTTTCGGCCGGCTCCTGTGCGACCACGACGGCGAAGATCAACGGGGGATCGGTTCCCACCAGCGCACCCTTTGTCGGCACGAACTCCAGCGGCCAGCTTGTTTCTGCGACCCCGGTGACTTCCGTCGCCATGACCGGAGACGGAACCGTGTTCAACGCTGCCGTCAGCGGGTCGCCGGTCACGGCGTCCGGAACGTTTGCTCCCGCCTTGCTGACACAGACCGCAAATACGGTATTGGCTGGACCGATTTCAGGCAGTGCTGCGGCGCCGGCGTTTCGTGCTCTGGCCGCAGCCGACTTGGGTGGAGCGAACAACCCGTACTGTGATGCTACCGATCCAACGTGCCTTACTGTAAACGAGGAATTCTTTACCGCGTCGGGTTCTTGCAGCACTTCAGGAGGCGCTGTTTCATTTAACAACATGTGGGAGTTCCGGTTTGGCTGCGGAACCAGCGGCGGCCAGTCATTGGGCATATCGGCTACTTCTACGGAACTTGGCCAGGCAGCCTTGGTCGAATGCACCACGTCAGCCTCGGGTGACACGGTCGCGGCGCACATCGCTTCTGGAGCATCGAGCGCGTCTCTCCAGTTCGGAAATATTGCGAATTGGCGCGCCGTGTTGCGGCTTCAACTTGATGGCACGACCAGCGAGGCACTGCGCGCAGGGTTTTGCGCATCCGGTACGGCGGCAAGCTCCCTTTGTCCAGGAAGCACAGGCAACAGCATCAACATTCGTTATGACACCAACCAGTCCGACACGGGGTTCTATGGCGAAATGTGCAACAGCACAGCCTGCGCGCAAACCTCCAGCGCGCTTTGCGCGGTGGATACCAGTGCCCACACCTTCCTGCTGCGCAGCGTTACTGCGCACACCGTGTTGTTTAGTTGTGATGGCGGAGCAGAATATTCTGTGTCCGCAGATTACCCGACGGGAGGAGTTGTTCCCACCTTCTGGCACCAGACCCTGGCGACGACGCAGCACACGATAAAGCTTCACTTTTTCAAACTTAAGGTATGGGGGCTTTCGAGATGAAGGGAGACACGATGCGCACGATGGGCCTATTCATCAGCATGATGATCTCGATTCACGCCTTGCCGGCGACGTACTACGTTGACTTTGTGGGCGGCTCGAACGCGAACGTGGGCACCTCCAAAGCGGCGCCCTGGAAGCTGGCTCCGGGGATGCCGGGATTCGCGGCATGGTTCTACAAGCACGCGGCGGGCGACCGGTTCATTTTCAAGGGTGGTGTGACGTGGCCGAAAACCGCGCTGCCCTTCTACATTAGCTATAGCGGAGCGGCCGGTGCGGTTGATACTTACGGGGGTGAGGACCAGACGTGGTACGCCGGGGAATCTTGGAGCCAGCCCATCATCGACGGCCAGCAGTTGTTTCGTCCCAATGCCGTCCTCATCGGGGACAATGGCAAGCTCCGGTCGTTTGTCAAAATCGACAATCTCTATGTGAAGAACTCCGGCAACGCAGAACCGGGTAAACACAATGGGCCGAATGCTGCGGCCACCCTCACGGACACATCCAAGAGCTGGGCCGTCCATCACTGGGTCAATTACTACCTTTACGATACGACCGACGGGTCGCNNCTGGCCGGAGGGACGAAGAACTCCTGGAGCACGGGCGATGCCTATGTCATCACAGACGGTTCGGGAACCGCCATCAGTTTCTTCGGGGGTGGCAGCTCCATCGAAATCAGCCATTGCACCCTCCAGCCTCGCTCCGTACAGTCGATAGGTTACTCAGCCACAAACACCAACTCCGCTCACATCTATATTCACAACAACAGCATTTCCCTGGGGGGCCGCTTCGTCATCTACGGCTACACAGGTCACGTCGTTGATGACGTGCAGGTGTACGCCAACCAGATTCAGGAGTCGGGGGGGACGCCGCTCGGGGGCTATCACCTGGATGGCCTGATGATCGGAAATCCTTCCATAACCGAGTGCAGCGCCACCCTGAAGCCCACGGTGACGCACATCTCGTTCCACCATAACTACCTCTATGGAAGCTGGCCAGGGGGACCCACGGCGCTCTACTTCTCCAATGCCTGCACGAACTACACCACGATCTATAACAACGTTTTCGCACTGGAGACGGTGGAAACAAAGTCGGTCGGAGCGCTGATGCGCTGGCAGGATTTCGACGGCAACATCTCGATTTACAACAACACGTTCTCGACCGACGCCAATCCTGGCTATGGCGCGGGAGCGAACGAGGCCATCCAGCTTGGCGCGAGTTACAAGCCCCACTACGGCGCACTGGTCATTGAGAACAACATCTTTAGCGGCCTGGGCATCGACATTGCCGGCGGCGCGAAAGCGCAGTGGAGTTCCATCGACGTGGACTACAACCTCCACAACCCGTCAAATACTCACGGCTACGGGGAGGTCGTGTGGTTCTCCGGCATCGGTAATTCTGGCCAGTGCATCACGCTGGCTTGCGCCCAAAAACAGGGTTGGGAGGTGCACTCCCCGGCCGTGGGCGCGCCGCAATTCGTCTCCGTGCCGAACGGGACAGCGGGAAGCGGAGACTTTTATCTGCTGTCCGGTTCACCAGCGCTGAGGACGGGAATCAACCTGTCTTCGGTCTTTACCACGGATGCCGCAGGGAATCCGCGTCCCAGCACAGGCCCTTGGGACATGGGTGCATACGTCGAAGGGAGCAATCAACCCAAGCCAGTTATCAGCGGTCCATCCGCTTTGCAGAACAAGAATTGAGCGCGGAAAGCTTGGGGCGAAAGGACCAACCGAATGAGTAAAGGACAAGCAATGGACACTGATCAGGCAATAAAGATCATCTCACTGCTGAACGTGCTTCCCACTTCCGGCCTGGCGCGCATACCGATTCTGATCACGGGCAGGTGGGTGAAGGGCGGCCGGGAAGTTTCCTTCTCGCAGGGGGAACTGCGCACGGCCGTCGCCAACTTCCGGAAACTCTCGAACCAAGATCTAAACGTGGACTACGACCATGCCTGCGAGGATTTGAAGCGGGCCGCCGGTGAGCCCACTCCCAGCGCCGGCCGCATTGTCGCGCTCGACGAGCCGGCACCTTTTTACGAATCGAGCGATCGGACCATCGGGCCATCGGGAGATCGGAAGGCCGATGAACCGATGAACCGATCAGCCGATCGCTGGATTCTCTANNGGCGAGTCGCAGGGCCTCACGCTCACCAGTGTGGCGCTGACCAATCAACCCTTTTTGGATGAATTACCGGAGCTTTGGTTATCCGTTGATGGTTCAAGGTTGAAGGTTGAGGATTCAACTTTCAACTCCCAGCCTTCAACGAGCTCTTTAAACTCAGACCGCCGCCAGGCGGGCAATGGAGGAACAAACCGTATGGCGAAGCTTACCCTCAAGTGCTCCGCGGACGGCATGCACGAAGTCTACGACGGAGACAACAAGGTCGGTGAAATCGAACATGACCATCTGCGTCAATATGCGGCAACGCACCTGGGCGGGGGAGCCGATTCCGACCAGGACAACCTCAGCGCGCAGTTGGCCGCGAATTTCGCCAGGGAAGTCGGCGCGGAAGGCAGAAGCCACGAAGAGATCCGCGGCCTGGTCGCGCTGGCGCTCCATCCACCCAAGGCGGAAGTCACGCTGCTGTGTGAGACCATCGGCCCGGACGGCCGGCTTAACACCCACCGCCTGGATGCGCTCGACGACAGCGGCGGGATCAGCCGCGCGGCTTGGCGCCGTGCGAAGGACGCCGAGCAGCGCGTGCTGAGCGCCTTCCAGCGCGGGCAAATCACACCCGCCATGATGGCCACGGGCGCACCCATGCGCCTGGCATTGTCCGACACGGCAGCTTTCAAGGCGCTCGTCGAGGACCGGCCCGCGATCCTCAAACCCAACAGCATCGTCGGCATCGGCGGCTCAGGTTCGGAGACCGGCGAATCGCCGCGACAACTCTTTTCGCGCCTGGTCGAAGACAAGAAGCAGCAACTTCTACAGACCGACTCCAGACTGAGCGAGCTCGAGGCACACCGCAAGGCGGGCGCGCTGGTCGCGAAGGAGAACCCCAACCTGCTTAAGAACTATCGCTCGGACGCAAAGAGCGCGTGATGACCAGAGAACAAGTCATCAGTCTTCAGTATTCAGTCGTCAGTAAAGGCTGTTACTGACGACTGATGACTGAGAACTAACAACTGCTTTCAAGGAGGACAGATCATGTTTGGAAACCAAGGATTGACGGCCGCCAAGTTCGACACGAACACCCGCGCACTCCGCGGCACGGTGATGGGCTTGCCGGTCTCGAACCCCTCGACAGAATCCGACTTCTATGTCGGACTGCCGACCGCCCTCAATGCGGTACCAACAGGCGTGCTGGCTCAGGATGTGGTGGAACCAGGTTACCCCCTGACTTCGGAACTCTGGCTCGACCCCAACACCAGCAATCCCATCAATGGCTCAACCCCTCCCGCCCCTTTCATTTCGCAAGGCCGCGCCTGGGGATTGATTACCTTCGCGCCGGAGGCAGAAGTGATCGCGGCGGATACCACCATCCAGGCTGAGGATGATGTGGTTGTTGCGGACGCCTATGGCCGCGTCACCTCGATCCGCAACCTTACTGCCGGAACCACCGCTAATGTGGTGGGCAAGGCGAAGTACGCGGCCACCGCGGCAAACCAGAGGATCCGCATCCAGGTGAATCTGCGGCAAGTGAAGGTGTAAGGAAGGAGTCAGGAGTTAGGAGTCAGGAGTCAGAATACCGCTCGTACCATTCTGGCTTCCCGTTCCTGGTCCTGACTTCCGGTGAAGGCGCCCGCTGCCGAATCCCGTTTTCAAAGGACCACGGCAGTGCGCGCGGAGAAAGGTTCCAGACCACAGGCGTCGGCTCTTGATTCCGACTCCTGTCTCCTGGCTCCTGACTCCTGGAGTTAATCATGGAAGTCAGTCTTGCCCATCTCGACCAGTTTCTGACCAACTATTCCATTGTCTACCGCAACCAGGACTTTGTCGCAGGCCGGCTTTTCCCCGACTTCCCGGTCAGCAAGCAGAACGATCGTTACCCGATTTTCGGTTTTGAACGTTTCAAGGCCTACCAGACCGAGCGCGCGCCGGGAAGCGAAGCCAATGAATTGCCCGCCTGGCGCATGTCGAACGATGAGTACTACTGCGATGGCAAGGCGCAGAAGCAGCTCATCCCCGACGAACTCCGCGCCAAGTGGGACTTCTCGACAGGACCCGAAGTCTTCACCACCGAAACCCTGGCCGACATCATCGATAAGCAGCGTGAACTTCAGGTCTTCAATCTGGTTATGAACTCCGCCGCGGTGCCCAGCACGACGCTCGCGGGCACGGCGCAGTGGAGTGACTTTCAGAACTCGGATCCCATTGCCGCCATTACCGCACAGCGCTCTACCATCCTGCTCGGCAGCACCAAGGAGCCGAACACGCTCCTGCTCGGCTACCCGGTGTGGTTGCAGCTCATCCAGCATCCCATCATCCTGGACCGCTTCAAGAACCACGCGCTGCCCCTGGGTTACCCGACCGATCAACAGCTTGCCGGTTTGTTCAATGTTGACAACTTCATTGTTGCCAAGGCGCTTTATGACACCACCCAACAGGGCACGGCACACAACCTGAGTTACCTCTGGGGTAAGAACGCCATCCTGGCGTACGTCCCCAGTGGACAGGGCCAAATGATGATCACCCCGGGCACGACTTTCCGGTGGGTCTACGGGGTCCCGCAAAACGGCGGGATGCTCGTAAAGCGCTATCGCGTCGAGGAGCGCAGCGGCGACATGATCGAGTACCAAACCTACTACTGCGTCAAGCTCGTGGTGCCGGCGGCGATGTACGTGTTCAAGAACGCGGTTGCGTAAAGGAAGCGCCGCGCATTCAGCGATCAGCTTTCAGCCAAGGCACTGGCTGATCGCTCGCACCAGGTTCTTGGAAGGAGCCAATAATGCCAAAGTACCAAGTTCTCCAACCCATTGAGAAGGGGAATGTCGTTTACGCCCCCAAAGCCACCCCAGCGACGACACAGTTGCCCAGCGCCTGCCACGGGAAGCCCATCCCCGTGGATGCCTCGGGGGAAATCGAACTGACCGATGCCGAGGCTGGCATCCTCATCTACGGACAGGTCCCCTTGTTCCAGGGCATGCCTGACCCCATCGGCGGGCAGGAAAGCCGCGAAAAAAAAGCCGTGGAAGAAGCGGCAGCGGCCGCCGCCAAAGCCGCAGCCGAGAAAGCCGAGTACGACGAGTTTGTGGCTTTCAGGGCGGCGAAGGCGGCAAAAAAGAAGTAGCCGGGAGACAGGAGCCAGGAGGAAAGAAGCTGCCTGGCTCTACCATCCTGACTCCTGACTGCTGACTTCTTGAGGAGGTTTTGAAATGGCAGCTTCAGCAACCTACACGACACTCTACAGTTTCCGCGAGGAACGAAGGCGCTTGTACCGCCGCATCCGGGTGGACATCACCGGCCTCGCGAGCGGCGCTAACACCGTCGCACATGGCATCACCAAGCGCGAGAAATCAGGACAGGGAGCAGCCCCAATCGAGGAGCAGGTCCTTTTGACCTCGAATGTCGCTGTGCACCGCACGCAGGCCGCCGATGCCACGAATCTCTATTACACCGTGGACTCGGGCTCGGGCACGACGATCAGCGTGTTCGTCACCGTGTAATTATCGGTGGATCGGGTGATCCGGTGATCGGGTGAACAAAGAACCGCCCGCGCCGAATTAGCCCTCTGCTCACCCGATCACCCGATTACCTGACCTCCCGATCGAAGGACGCACCTATGACTTACACCACGGTTGACAACGTCGCCGGCATGTTCCCGACCTTCACGCGCAACGGGCCGAAGGGTCCTTCGGACGCGCTCGTCCAGGCCTTCATCAATGATGTCGCGGCGGAAATCGACGCGGTCCTGCAGCGGCGCTTTCAGGAAGCTTATGGTAGCCAGGGCTTCGCCGCCTGGCTGGGGACCCTTGGCCAGGATCAGTTGAACGTCCTGGAAAAGATCAACCGTTACGGCGCGTGCGCCCAACTGGCGGACGTCTTCGATACTTCCGGGATCACCGCCGCGGCGCGCGTGGCGAAGGGCTTTGAAGACAAGTTCCGGGACGCGTACAACAAGCTCAATGCCCGGGACGCGGACGGCAAGCCGCTGACCCAGGGCGGCGATTACGACTATCTGTTTGATCCCCTCGCCAAAGTCGAGACCCCGCGGCCGCAAATCGGCGGCGTGGCCGGCGGCGACCAGCAGCCGCAGCCCGCCAGCGCGGAAGGGACGAAGGTGAACTTTCGCAAGTGGGACCGGAGAGAATTCTGAATGTGGGTCCGGGAGCCGGCTCCTCGACGGGTGGAAAAGTTGAACAAGTCAAAGGGTTGAAAAAGGACAAATCCCATGGGCGCGTGGAGCCCTGCTTATCAAGCCCAATTCGCGAAACCGCTTGTGAATCAACTGATCGCCTTGATTCAGCGTGACCAGAGCGCGGCGCTCGCGGTCATCAATGCCGGGCGCGCCGCCGATGGCAATCAACCCCTCGACCCCATCACGGAAATCCACAAGGGTCCTGGGCCGCGGACCGGCTGGCCCTGGCTCTCTCTGGAGGTCGGTGGCACAACCTTTGACCGCAGCGCTGACAAAACCACCCGCCATCATGAAACCCGCATTCTCCTGGCACTCGAGACGGGACAGTACGATCAGGAAACGGCGCAGGAAGACGCGCACGACTATGCGCGCCTGCTCGACATGATCATCACCAGCGCGGGGCCGTGGCCCGCGCTC
>PMYF01000698.1:13216-13793 GCA_003171295.1 Acidobacteriota bacterium
CAAGGTCAGTGTGCCCGGGGTGGAAGCGCCGGTGATGAGGATTACGCTGACGGTGCTCTTCGAATTGGAGGAGACGTAGCCGAAGTCCGGAAATCGAAACTCGCAAATCCCGGCGAGTTTCGAGATTCAAGGTTCGATTTTCGCGTTGAGGAGACAATATGGCCTTAGGTACTGCCACCCCCACCCTGATTCATCAAGGCCCCGGATGGGTCTATTTGAATGTCTGCGCGCCAGCCAGCGGCAAGCGGCACATTGTCAGCGCCGACGGCACGCCCGCGCAGCCGGCCTGGTCGGGGTCACAAGCCGTCACCGCCGGGCAGATGATCGTGGACTCGAATGGCAACATCCAGGAGTGCACGACCGGCGGTTCGACCGGCAGTAATGCGCCCGCCACCTGGGGCAGCGTGGCAGGCTCGACGACCGCGGATGGCACGAGCGTGGTCTGGACCTGCACAGCGCTGGGCCCGGCTTATCTGTTCGCCGGGGCGCTGGAAGGCGTCACGGACCTCGATATCGGCGCTAAGGTTGAGGAAACCACCGCCGACCAGGAAACGCTGCCCATCGATGCCGTCATGAC
>PMYF01000736.1 GCA_003171295.1 Acidobacteriota bacterium
AGGACTATGTCGACAAAGGCATGGAGTTCTACCAGCAGCGCTATCAACAACAGCAAATCAACTGGATGCAAAAGAAGGCCAAAGATTTAGGCCTCGTCATCACCCTGACGGCGGCCCCAGCGCCAAAGTAAGTTTCTGAGAAGCGAAGCGAAGAATCTCGCCCTGCCCAATCAGGATAAACTGCGCGAAGGATCTGGCTCCCTGTTTTTGCGTGAAAGGGCCGAACCAGAGCGAGATGCTTCGCGAAGTTTACCCTGAGTGGAACGAGCGGGCTCAGCATGAAAGCAACGCCCCGACATGTGCCATCCATTTATGAAACGGGAGGCACCAGGGGATGCGCCCCCCTCACCCGGCGTATTTTGGCGCCGAGGACAGCGCCGCTGGCCCAGCGTGTGACGGAGCGGCAGTAAGGCAGCGAGACGGTGAGGCACCTACGCGTGCCTCCGCCGCGCGCCCCAGACTCCCCCACACCGTTATCGACAGAAATGCCAGGGACGATGAGCGCATCCCGGCCCGCGGCCCACACTCCCCCGCTTCGCTATCGACAGAAATCCAAGGGACGATGAGAGCATCTCAGCCGCGCGGCCCACGATAAAGGTCAAAGATAATGACGAGCGACATGACCCCTCACCCGGCGGCGCATGGGTGCCGCCCTCTCCCCTTGAAGAGGGCTGATTCTCCACCGGGCGGGGCGTCAATCCCTCGCGGTGGACTCCTCAGCATGACAGCCACAAGGAGGTCTTCAATAAACTGTTAAGAGTTCTTCCAAGCTTCAGAGCAGACCCCCCGCCCCAGTGGGAATCCGAAATGCCGGCGCCCGCATGTATTATCATGTATACCGGCAGACAGGAATCCTGGTAGTGGGCTCGTTCGATCCCCTCAGCGGCGGCGGTCTGCGCCTGTCGATCGGTGGTCACAGCGGCCTGCTACCACGAACGGACTTACAACCAAAATCCTTCCCAGGAGAATCTCCATGGCAAAGATGAAGGCAGCGCAAGTCACCCAACCCGGATCACCCCTTGAACTGGTCGAGCGTGAGGTGCCCGTACCAGGCCGGAGGCAGGTGCGCATTCGAGTCCAGGCTTGTGGCATCTGCCACAGCGACGTGTTCACGAAGGAGAATCTTTGGCCGGGCATCCAATACCCACGTGTGCCGGGCCACGAGATTGCGGGAGTCATTGACGAAGTCGGCCCCGGGGTCGCAGCCTGGGCGAAGGGCCAGCGGGTCGGAGTGGGATGGTTCGGCGGCCACTGCGGCCAGTGCCCGGCCTGCCGGCGCGGCGATTTCATCAACTGCGCATCCCTGCCGGTTCCCGGCATTAGCTACGACGGCGGCTATGAGGAGTACATGCTGGCTCCCGCCGATGCGGTGGCCCTGGTGCCCGACGGCATTTCGCCGGAAGAAGCCGCACCGCTGCTCTGCGCCGGCATCACTACCTTCAACGCGCTGCGGCACAGTGGTGCGCGGCCCGGCGACCTGGTGGCTGTGCAAGGAGTCGGCGGCCTCGGCCACCTGGGAATCCAGTTCGCGTACAAGTTTGGATACAGGGTAGCAGTCGTCAGCCGGGGCAAGGCAAACGCCGACTTGGCGCGGAAACTCGGTGCGCACCATTACATTGATAGTCAGGCGTCCAACGCTGCGGAAGAACTCCAGAAGTTGGGCGGCGCGCGCGTCATTCTGGCTACCGCGCCCAGCGGCAAGGCCATGACCGCGCTATTCGATGGCTTGGGAACGAACGGCAAGATGGTCGTGGTCGGCGCCAGCCCCGAGCCCATCCAGGTGACGCCCATTCAGTTAATCGGCGGGCGCAAGAGCCTGCAGGGCTGGCCCGCCGGCACCTCGAGCGATTCCGAAGACGCGCTCAATTTCGCCGTCTCCAGCGGCGTACGGCCGATGATTGAAAAATATCCGCTGGAACGCGCCAACGAGGCCTACGAAAGGATGATGAGCGGGAAGGCGGAGTATCGCGTGGTCCTGACCATGTCCGCGTGAGGCCGTCGCCGGCGGCTCCTCTCCTGGGTTAGGAGGGGGAATTGCGGGGGCACAGGCGTTAAAAATAGGTGGGCTTTTGTCGATGGGGAAAGCCCACGGTCAATTACACAACGATTGACCGTTCTATGAAAGGGGATGTCAAGAGAAAAACTTCTCCGTCGACTGGAAAGTCGGAGGATTTGGTCTCGTCATCCAGCCCCTGTTGGCGCCCGGTACAGAGTCTGTTAACCGGGGTTTTGATCTTGGATTGAGCTGTGTCCGTGCGCAGCGGCGAGCGCCGTGGGGGAGATGGGGAGTTCATCATCAGCTCGTAACAACGTCCGAGGGCAGCTGAAGCGCGTCAAGCCGAACCGGTTGGAGGATGCCAACCATGGTTCTATCGGAGACTGGTCGCCTACAGCTTTTTGGGGTTATCCGAGGGGGCCTGAGAGTGGCTAAGGAAACTCCGCCCCAAGAATGGGAACAGGGCCTAACGGTCAATAGGAGACTCTCCCTCGAACCCAGGCGTCAACCGCACCGCGGACTACGAGCGGGAGGAAAACCCCGCTCTCCGGCGGGCTCGTGGCCGACGCTCAGGCAGCTTGCGCTTTCAGATGCTGGGCGTTGAAACATTCTCCTTTCTTCCACAGGGTCAGGGCAATCGCCGCGATCTTGCGCGCCAGAGTGAGGCGCGCCAGTTCCGGTTTCATCCCTTGGGCAATGCGCGTCGTATAGAAATCTTTGAGGGGTCCGGGGCGCGTGAGGGCCGTGACGGCAGCGTCTTTGAAGAGCCCTTTGAGGACGTGGTTATGATTGGCATTCAGCCCCAGGACCAAGGCCGGCTTGCGCGAACGCGTCACTTGACCGTCTACCATCTGATAGTCGGCGCTGGTGCGTGTCACCAGCGCCAGGCCTGCGTAGGTCCACAACTGCCGCTTCCCGCGAAAGCGATAGGGGGTTTGCAGCAGGGCGAGCAGCAAGGCTACACGCACCGGGCCGAGTGCCGGAATGCTGCGCAGAATCTTTTGCGCGGGGTGCTTGCGGCTCTCGGCCAGCAGCGCGGCGCGCGCCTCGTGGCGCAACGGCAGCAGCAAGTCCAATTGCTTATAGAGCCGTTCGGCGCGACCGCGCACGCCCGGCTCGCGCCATTGCTCCAGCCACTGATCGCGGAAGCGCGCGGAGTAGACGCGGGTTCCCGCACAGCGGATCCCACGCGCGCGATACAGCGCCTTCAGCCGGTTCATCACCCGCCCCGTGTCGCTCACCAGGGTGCGATAACTGCGGGCCAATTCTTTCAACGCCGGCCCCAGCGCGTTGCCGTGATAGACCGGTTTCAGCGTGCCCAGGCGCAACCCCTCGGCCAGCTTGCGGGCGTCGAGCCGATCGCTCTTCTTCTCTCCCAGACGCCGCGGATTCTGGCGGGGATCACAGACCACCACCTTGGCCACCTGCGGCTCCAGCAAGGTGTAAAGCCAGTGCGCCGACGTGCCCTCTTCGAAGGTCACATACAGCGTCCCGCTCAAGCCGCGAATGAAATCCAGCAGCGCCGAAGCTTGCGTCGCAATCGTGACCTCCATGATCAGTTTCCCCGCGGCGTCCAGCACGGCAATGCTGATCGTCGCCAAGTGCACATCCATTCCGATATACTTGATCGCGTTCATAGGGTGCTCCTTCCTGAGGTAAATTGGGTGGCGGCTACCATCCAACTAAATTTACCCTCGAAGGGGCGCCCTTTCATAATGCGTGGCTTGTATCTACCCGCTTTGCGCTCGTTTCCCCCGCCCCTCCGCGTTACGGGCAGCTGTGGGTTCATACCCGTGCACCCGAGGTCGCATGCATCGCAGAGGGCGCAACGTATGCGCCAACCGCGGCTCACGAAGCTGTGAAAATATCGAAATAGGTCGTGGCAGCGGTACGATTTTTCAATAACTTGCACTGTGTAAAACTGTGCGGTCACCGATATTTTCACAGCTTCTCACGCCGTGGGCTACATTTTTTCGCCCGCTCCGTGGGCTGACTTCATCAATGAACTTCTGTGACACGACACTAGTACTACTACGTTAAGTACTGACCTTCTTTTTCACTACTCTTTCACTCGGCATCGACGGCTGGCAGAACGGGCAGACGCCGAAC
>PMYF01000869.1:0-5684 GCA_003171295.1 Acidobacteriota bacterium
GAAGCTGTGGCGTCACTCCCTTGGCGCGTCGAGATAGCCGAACAGCCGGTTAGCGCTGGCGCGTCCTACCCGGAAATCTACCAGGCGGTTGGCAGGAATCTCCGAACCCGGCAGCAGAGCCTTAAGGTAGTTGGTCGTAAGCGCCACGCGGGCGCCATCTTCGACCTCGCCCAGGGTCAGGGCAGGAATACTTCGGCCCACCTGCGCCGCGAGGTACGCCTCGCGTTTGGCGCCGATGACGGCGCGGATCTCCTGGCTGCGCTGGCGCGCCAAGCGCCCGTTGACCTGCGCCGGGGCGGTTGCTGCCGGCGTGCCCGGCCGGCCCGAATAAGGAAAGACATGCAGGTACGTGAACGGGAGCGAGTCGATGAAACGCAAACTGCTGGCATGGTCCTGGTCGGTCTCGCCCGGAAAGCCCACCATGACGTCCGCTCCGATTCCGCAATGGGGTATCGCGTCGTGAATGGCCAGAATGCGCTCGGCATAATGGCGAGCCCAGTAGCGCCGGTTCATGAGCCGCAAGATCCGGTCGCAACCGCTCTGCAGCGGAATATGAAAATGCTTCGCCAGACGCGGCTCCTGCGCCACCAGGCGGATAAGCGCGGCGCTCACGTCCATGAGTTCGATGGAACTGATGCGGATGCGCGCGATGGAGCTTTCGCGGAGGAGGCGCTCCAGGATTTCCAGGAAGCCATCGCGCTGGTCCAGGTCGCGCCCGTAGCTTCCCAAATTGATCCCCGAGAGGACGACTTCCTGGTAGCCCGCTTTCTCAAGCTGGCGCACCTCAGCCAAAACCTTGCCGGGCTCAAGGCTGCGGCTGCGCCCGCGCACGGACGGGATCACGCAGAAGGAACAACGGGCGTTACAGCCATCCTGGATCTTGAGCGTGGGGCGCGTGCGATCGTCCGGGAAGACCGGGGCAAAATGGAACTCTTCCGTGATCTCGCCCACCAGGACTTGAGCGAAGTCCGGAGTCCGGGGTTCAGAGTCCGGAAGCGAAGAGAGGTCATTTGTTAAATAGTTAATACCGCCAGTCGGCGAGCCCTGTATCTGAACCAGAGAAGACGCGGCAACAGACAATGGAGAGGTTGGCGTGGGGGGCTGGGGTGGCTTGCTGGCCAAAGCGCTCACCAGGTGCTTGTGAGAATTGCCCACCACCCAGGCGACGCCTTCGAGGCGAGCAATCTCCCCCGGCGCGCGCTGCGCGTAACAGCCCGTAACCAGAATGCGACACTGGGGATTCCGTCGATGGATGCGGCGGACGAACTGGCGAACTTCCGCATCAGCGGTAGCCGTAACGGTGCAGGTATTCAGGATCGCGACCTGGCTCTTCTCAAGGCTCGCGACCTCCTCGAGCCCCGCCTGAAGCAACTGCTGCTTCAAGGCGGCGCCATCGGCCTGACTGGCGCGACAGCCGAAATTGAGGATGTGAAATGTAGCCATGCCCAGAACAGGATTGTATCCCAGGTATTTGCGGGGCACCAGCCAATCGGCGCCCAGCGGGCTCCGTTGGGGCGATTCCCGCTGAGATCGGGGCGGGTCACGAACTGCACCGGCCACGCCTGGGCGGCCCGAAGGCAGCGCGCCACCCGCTCGGCTAGAGACACGTCTCTTATGGCCTCTGCCGCCCGCAGAGACACCTCAGCCCTCAAACGGGATCCACTGAGTGTGAGTGGAAAAAGTTAAGCCGGGGCAGCAGCAGCCCGCCGCTGTTGGAAGCACTCCCGACAGTAAACAGGTCGGCCCTGAGTCGGTTTGAAGGGCACCGTCGTTTCCTTACCACACTGCGAGCACATGGCAGTGGTTTCGACGCGTTGGTAACCCTGGCCGCTCAGCGCTTGACTCCGTTTCGCCTTGCAGGGCTTGCACCGCTTGGGTTCATTCTTGAAACCCTTGTCGGTGAAGAAAAGTTGCTCCCCTGCCGTAAAAACGAAATCCGCGCCGCAATCGATGCACTTGAGGACCCTATCCCGATAATCCATGCCCCACTCCCTTGGTCGAACAGGGCCTCACCCGATTGAACTCCCGGCGGAAGGGAACGGCTCGGGTTATCACCGTCCCCTCTTTCGGTTCAGCGCACGTGGTTCAGTCCTGTTCGTGTCTGGCCTTCTTACGGGCCCGTTTACGAGCCAATGCCGCCTTGACCCTTCGTTTCTCTCCAGGTTTCAGGTAGAAGGAATGCTTCTTGATTTCCTTGATGATGTCCTCCTGCTGAACCTTTCGCTTGAAGCGTCGCAGCGCGTTTTCTAGAGATTCTCCGTCCTGAAGTCTGACTTCGGCCAACCTATCTACACCCCCATTTCAATGTGGAGTATGAAGTGCATAAACCTAAGTAACAGGTGCCAGAATTGTCACCTATCCACCTTACTTAAGTCAAGGGCATTTTGGCCGAATCCGACCTGTATGGGTGCGAGCTCCTCGGGAGTACCAGGGTTTCACGCCCGGCGCCGTCTCGGAGATATATGTTGCGGCAACAGTCATGTACCGACAAGGGACCACTTTAGGCGAAAACCGTCTCCTATGATATCCGCGAGGCGGGGTACGGCGAGACCGAACTACCGGCGGTTTGCCGCCTCGATCCGGCTCACTGAACGCGTTCTTGACCCTGTGGAATGCTTGTGTTACGGTCTGTGTTCGAGTTCGCAAGGAGCCGTCGTTCGGCGGTCCTATGGCTGAAATCCTGAAACTGGACAATAGCCCCCTCGCATACGTGCTGGAATACGCTGTCCGACTAATCCTCTGCGGTAAGGTGGTGGCCATTCCGACGGATACTATTTACGGTTTGGCCGCTGACCCGTTCAACTTGGCGGCCATCAGTGAAATCTTCCGCATCAAGCGCCGCACCGCAGACCGGCCGCTCCCCTTGCTGGTTGATTCCCTTGAGCAGGCAGTGGACCTTGCCAACCATCCCCCGGAACTGTTCTTCAAGCTGGCGCGGCAGTTTTGGCCGGGCCCTCTTACGCTGGTTGTTCCGGCCTCACGCCAGATCCCGCTGAAAGTTACTGCCAACACCGGCAAGGTCGGACTGCGCTGGCCCCAGGCGCCTTTCGTCAGCGCCCTGATTGCCGCGGCGGGGCGCCCGCTGACGGGTACCAGCGCCAACCTCTCCGATATGAGCTCCTGCTCGACCGCCGACGAGGTGGACTGCCAACTGGGCGACGCGGTGCCGCTCATCCTGGATGGGGGCCTGACCCGCGGCGTCCTGGCTTCGACGGTGGTCGAATTGCTAGGTGAGCGCGGCCGCATCGTTCGCCCTGGCGCCATCTCTGAGTCTGAGTTGAAGGAGTTTCTCGACTGAACTCTATACGCTTTCGCTACGGATTTTTCGTCGCCATGGTCCTGGCGTTGGTGGCTTGCGCCGGGGCGGAGTACTCTCTCTACATGGCGATCCGCGGGCAGGCGGGACAAGACGAGGTGGCCCCCGCCGACGCCCTGGTGGTCTTTGGAGCCGCGGAATACAACGGCGTGCCGTCACCGGTGTTCAAGGCCCGCCTGGACCACGCGCTACAGCTCGACAACAGAAACCTGGCGCCGACGGTCATCACCACGGGCGGCAGCGGGGGCGATGCGCACTTCACGGAAGGCGGCGTGGCTCGTGACTATCTGATTCAGCAGGGCGTGGCGGAAGCGAAAATCCTTGCCGACACGCGCAGTGACACCAGCTACGCGAGTGTGAAGGCCGTCGCGCGCATCATGGCCGAGCACCATGCCCAAACCTGCATCGTGGTCAGTGACGGCTTCCACCTCTACCGCATTAAGCTGATGTTCCGCGCGCTGGGCATCACCGCCTACGGTTCCCCTGCCCCCGACAGCCAGATCGAAGATGATCCCACCTTGCGCACGCTCTATTCCCTCCGCGAGACGGCGCTCACCACGCTCTGGTATTTGCGGATAAGGTTGTAGCGCCGGGCTTCAGAGGCTGCGGAAAAACGCCTCCCTGCCGTCATCCCGAACCCTTCGCTGTCATCCTGAACGCAGCGCTGTCATCCTGAGCGTAGCGAAGGATCCTTTTCAGTTGACTCAGGGTAAACGCCTCGAAGAATCTGGCTCTGGGTTTGTGCGCGAAAGGGCCGAACCAAGGCGAGATGCTTCGCTGCGCTCAGCATGACAGATGCCCTTTTTCCGCAGCCTGCTAGCCTTGTCTTCTGTCCTGCGCCTTGCGTTTGCGGCTCCAATACCACCACTGGCGTTGCTCGGCGGGGAGGTGGGGATCACGTGCCTGCGCCACGGCGGCACTGAAAACATCGAGACAGCAGATGTCCTGACTCTTGCCGGTCACGCGACAGAGCTTTTCGTAAAGGCTTTCCGGCTTTTGCCGCGCCAGTTGCCCGACCGTGCGAATGCCCAGCAGCTCAAAATCTCGCAGCATGGCTGGCCCAACGGAAACCAAATCTTCCAAACGACGTTCTTTATGGGTCATGGCCTTTTCTCCTTAGCGAATGGCACGGACCTGGCAAGTGGGCTCCGCTACATCCCGCCGCTACGGTCGCGCGAGTTTGCCCAGCACCACGGCTCGGCGGGCGCCTGTGACGGTAGGCAGGTTTCCGGGCAGGCCGTGCATCGTGCGGTCGGCAAGCACGGCGAAGGCGATGGCTTCCTTCGCGTCCACGGGCAATCCGCAAGTGTCCGAAAGCCGCACGCGCAGGCGGGGAAGCAGTTGGCTGAGCCGGCTGACCAGCAGGCGATTGTGCGCGCCACCCCCGGAAATAATCAGGCGGTGAATGGAGATGTCGCCGAGAACAAAGCGGTCGAGCGCGTCGGTAATCGTCCGCGCGGTTAGTTCGGTGGCCGTGCGGATCAAGTCTTCCGGCTGGGCGCCGCGCCGCTTGAGGAAGAATTGCTTGATAAAGGGGTCGCCGAACTGCTCGCGCCCCGCGCTTTTAGGGGGCTGCTGGCGGAAGAAAGGCAAACGCAGAAGCTCAGCCAACAAGGGTTCGATCACGTGCCCCCGCCCAGCCCAGCGGCCGCCTGCGTCGTAGGACTTCTTCCCTCGCGTGAAGTGCCGGACGAGCCCGTCGATGAGCATGTTTCCGGGGCCCGTGTCGAAGCCGAAAACTTGTTCCGGCTGAGCCTTCGCAGGAATCACTGTGAAGTTGGCGATGCCGCCGATATTGAGCGCCACGGTCCCGCGCCGGGCGTCGCGCAGAAGCAGATAATCGACCAGCGGCACCAGCGGTGCGCCCTGGCCGCCGGCCGCCATGTCGGCGGTGCGAAAATCCGCCACGACGGGTGCGCCGGTGCGTTCGGCGATGATGGCGGGTTCGGCAATCTGCAGCGTGCTCGCAACCAGCCGGCCGCCTTCGCGCCGGGGCGAGGCCTGATGGTAGATCGTCTGGCCGTGGGAGCCGATCGCCGCCAACCGGCCGGGTGAAACGCGGGCGGTGCGGCAGACGTGCAAGGCCGCCTCTGCGAAAAGCTCTCCCAGGAGGAAGTTGAGTTGGCTGATTTCACCCGCCGTGGCTGCGTCACCGGCAGCGATGTGCAGAATCATCCGCCGGACGGGAGGCGAATAGGGATACGTTTCAAACGCCACCAGGCGCACCCGCGGTTGCGTCTCGGGGCCGGAAATCCGCACCAAGGCTGCGTCGATGCCGTCCATGGAGGTTCCGGAAATCAATCCCACTAACAGGCGTGCAGCGCGCGAACGATGTTTAGGCACTCCGTAACTCCTCGTAACTGAGGTT
>PMYF01000869.1:5714-6039 GCA_003171295.1 Acidobacteriota bacterium
AGGGGTTTCAGATTGTCGAGGTCTGCACTCTCGATGGCCTTTACGACCTCGGCATTGAGCGGCGTAAAAATGGTCAGTTGCACCGGGCCGGCCTCCGAGGCCTCCTGTCGGGGCGCCAACCGCTCGCTCAGGCTGTGCTCACTCTGCTCGTGGCGCGCCAATATCTCGCGTGCCCGCTCGATCACCGCATTGGGCAAACCCGCCAGGCGCGCGACTTCGATGCCATAACTCTTGTCGGCGCTCCCCGGCTCGACCTTGCGCAAGAAGATGATGTTCGACCCGGATTCCTTCACCGAAACATGGTAGTTCTTGACGCCGGGGAGCA
>PMYF01000708.1:0-4852 GCA_003171295.1 Acidobacteriota bacterium
GGCAGCAAATATTTTTGCGGGGCCAGACAGTATGTCAGCGCCAAGGATCGATAGGCCGGGCGGAAAGGAACCGCCTAAAGAAGATCGCTCCTGCATGGATCGTGCGGCGCTGTGTTAGCATCTGGACACAGGATTCAGGCAAAGGGGGTTCGGAGTCCGATCGAGATCTCCGCATGACCCTTTCGGGGCACTCACTTTATGAACCTGCATGTTGAACAGGCACTCGTTGATCTCAAGTCCGGAAAGCCCGAGGAGGTGGAGCGGGCCCTCGAAACCCTGCAGGGAATTGTTTATGGTTTCGGGATGAAGGTGTGCGGTACGCCCGAGGATGCTGAGGACACGGCGCAGGAGACGCTGATCCGCCTGGCAAGAGACCTCAAGGAGTTTCCCAACGCGCGGGCGCTGGCCGTCTGGCTCTACAAGGTGGCAAAAACTCAATGCCTGATGAGTCGCCGCAAGAGCAAGTACGCTCCCGCGCAAATGCTGGCGCTTGACGCCTTGATGCCGAAAGGAAGCGGGACCTCAGCCCCGCTGGTCAAGTCCTGGGAGATCACACCAGAAGAGATCACCTTGAAGAAGGAGCTTCGGAGCAAGCTGGAAGATGCCATCCTCGCCCTCCCCAAACCCTACCGGCTAGTGTTGATACTCCGTGACATGGAACAACTCGACACGCGGGAAGTGGCCGAGGTCATGGGCATTTCGGAGAACACCACGAAGATGCGCCTGCACCGGGCACGCGTCTTCCTGCGCAATACGCTGGCAGGATACGTTCAAGGGTCACGGTGCTCAAAGGCAGAACATCATGGCTGACCGGAGATGTAAGAGGATCTTCGCCATGCTTTCAGACTACCTGGATGGGGCACTTCCTGTTAGAGACTGCCGGGAACTGGAACGCCACCTGGAAGGCTGTAGACCTTGCATCGCTTTCTTGGAGAGTCTGAAAATCACAGTTGAAGCCTGTCGCCGCTACGATCAGAACAAGAAGCTCAGTCTGCCGCCCCCACTGCCTCCTGAGATGCGGGCTCGACTGGTGGCTTCGCTGCGGCCTGAACCTATCCGCGCGAAGGCGCCTGCGCGGGGAGAATCGGGGCAGGGTCTGCAGAGGTCTAAACCATGATAATCGTTATGGAGACTGCTACGACTACAACCACGACTGCCATCAGGGGGCTCAACCAAGCTGCCATTGTCCAGGATGGACGCCATCTGGCGAAGCGGGCATAGACCGCCAAGGGCAAAGGAAAAAGAGCTCCCATGTACAATCCAAGCGCGGAGATGCCGGTGACCGGAACGGTCGAGGAAGTCCAACATCATGTTAGTGGCAGCGGTCGGGGGGGGACCAGGTTTATTATCGCCCGAATGACCTCCATCGCGCTCGCGCCTGCGCGTTATACTGCGGTGCCCGGAATCTCCGGACGGCGTATGCAAATCTGCCACTTGGTTTTCAGGGGGTATCCCATGAATTTTCGTATTTCCTTATTCACAGTATTGCTGGTTTCTCTCGCGGCCCTTGGCCCTTTGATGGCCCAGACCACGGCTCCCCACATTGTGGACACACTCGTCCATTACAACGGCGACCCAGCGTTCCTTGAAAAGCTGATTGCCAAATTGGATTCAGTTGATGCGATGGGACTTTTGTCGACCACGCCTCAGGATCTTCCCACCGTTCTGGCCGCCATCAAGCAGCATCCCCGGCGGCTGATGTGCCAGGGAAGGTTGAACCTCGATGACCCTATCGCGCTCGACCTCGTGGACCTCTTCCACGCGGCGGGATGTGTTGGCCTGGGAGAAATCACCTCCCCCCTCAAGAACTACGATGACCGGAGCTACTGGCCCATTTACGAGCGCGCGGAGAAGTACCGGATGATCCTGCACTTCCATACCGGCATCGTGAACCGAATGACGCCGGATATTCCCTCCGACATCAGCGCGGACCGCATGCGAGCCACCACACTTGACGGCATTGCCCGGCGCTTCCCGAAGCTGACGATCATCGGCGCCCACCTGGGGAATCCCGACTATGCTTGGGCCGCCGAGAGCGCGCGCTGGAACCCCAATCTCTATTTCGACCTTTCCGGTTCGTCGCTCATCAAGCACCAGGATGACCCAACTTTCTGGAAATCCATCTTCTGGTGGTCCGGCGTCGTCAGTCTCCACACACCACCCGGTACGCCCAATGCCTTCGAGCATCTGGTTTTCGGTTCCGACGTTTTCATGGGAGAAATCGAGGAATTCGATCTGGAACTAGCGCGCTACCACAGGATGCTTGACGCCTGCGGCGTGCCCAAGACCGCGCAGGACAACATCATGGGCGGCACGATGTGGCGCATCCTGAACGCTCAAAAATAGGGCGTAGCACACAGCGTGAGGATGGGATCTCGAAGGCTAACCATGTTCGATGCCGGAGGAATGCTGGCTTGGAGGCATGGTAAGCACCTGGACATCAGGCGTTTGCAGGTTGGATTACCTGTCCTTCGGTCGAGATCGATTCGGCTTCGGCCCCCTCGAAGAAAACGGCGGCGAAGCGGGCTTCAACTCTTGCTCCTGCGGCAAGTACGGGTGCGGTACCGGCGGCGATGGCGCGTTCCAGGCCGCTCCCCGGAACGCTCGTGAACGGCTCGACCGCCATCACGTAGCAGCGTCCGTACCAGGGATAACCAAAGCTCCCGCGCAGCTCCTGCCAGAACCAACAATATGGGAAAATCTCCTTGGGCCAAGCCAGACCAAAAGCGAAACCGAGTGCGGGATTGGCAAGCGCGTACCATCCTTCTTCAACCTCGCTGATGTAACCGAATTCGGTCACGCGCTCGTGCGTCGGGGGGACCACGCTCAAGTCGACTGCCCCGAACTTCCCATTTACTTTGGGCCACGGGCCGGTAGTCGAGGGCGCGATACGGCTCGATGGGCTGATCTCGGAGTCGTGGGCGGTGAAAGTTCGCGCGGGCAAGCGCAGCCGGCATCCGCCCGTCAGAAACGGAGCGCCGATGGCAGGATGCTGCCCCCACATGAAATGCAGGTCTTCCTCCGCCGGGTTTTCGATTGTTTCGTCCAACAGCACCGCGGCGAGTGAGCGCTCGACCGTGAAAGTTCTCCGGATGCGAAAAGGGCTGCGGTACAGTCGCACCGTGAAGCGCACGCTGACCGACGCGGCAGTCTTGCGCAGCACCTCGTAGTCCCAAGGCAGCACGGAGGCTTCGCCGTGAAAATTCAGGGTCGCCCGTTTGTACCGGCACTCATCCCCCCCGTTAGGAAAAATCATCTGCCAGCCGCCCTCGTAGTGTTCCAGCCACGCCGCTTCCGTGCTCGCACCGGTCGAAACGATTCCTGTGCCCGGCTTCTTCAACCCCCACGGCGACTTCCACAGCAAATCAGTCTGGCGCGGCTTGTAAACAAGCGCATAGATGTCGGCGCCCTTTTCGGGCAGCAGGGTCACCGCCAGGAGCTGGTTCTCCAGTGTTATGGCGCGAAACCCACCCGGCAGGGCGTGCTCCCGCATTGAACAGCCGACGCTTGCCATGGATTTGCTCCTGTGCCAGTTTCATTCGATGACTACAATCGGCGCCGCCAGCGCCTGCTGCACGGTTTCGGAATCAAGTTCCACACCCAGCCCCGGGCGGTCAGGCAGAGGCCATTGACCGTCACGCAATTCCACCTCCGGCACAGCCAGCCTGGACCGCAGGAAAGAGGGGAAGAAATCCTGATGGAAGAACTCCGCATAGGGACAGGCCGGCGCCGCGGCCGCAAAATGACGGGTGGCGGCGACCGTGAGTCCGGTTTTCCAGGCGTGGGGGATGCAATAGATGCCGCGCTCGGCGGCCAGGCGCGCGCAGCGCATGGCCTCCGTGAGACCGCCCACCCGGCCCAGGTCAGGTTGGATCACGTCGCAGTGGCCGCGCTCCATGAGCTCGCGGAATTCGTGCCGAGTCTGCAGGAACTCGCCCACCGCCACGGGCGTCGTGGTCGCGTCCGCCAGGTGCGCCAACCCGTCCAGATCATCCGTGTGCAGGGGCGTTTCCACAAAGAAGAGCTTGTCATCCTCAATCTGGCGCAGCACCCACAGCGCGTCATTCGCGTTTTTCCAGCGATAGCCCACGTCGATCATGAAGTCCGGGCGGTCGCCCACGATTTTGCGGCACTCATGGATGAAGGCCACGAGATGCCGGTCATCGACCAGGTCGTAAAACAGCATCTCCATCTTCATCGCCCGAAACCCGTACTCGAGCGCCTGGTTCATCAGAGCGATGCAGGCCTGGCGCATTTCCGGCCAACCCCGGCCTTGGGGCATACTCGGGAAAAGCGTGATGTAAGGCGTGATCCGCTCGCGCCCGACGCCGCCCAGGAGTTGGTAAGCAGGCTGGCTGAGAATTTTGCCGCGCAGGTCGTGCAGGGCGTTGTCGATGGCCGACATCAACATGATGCCCAGCCCGCGCCGGGCGTGATAGATGGTACCCTCGTAAACCTTGTCCCACAGCCGCTCGACCTCCAGGGGATTCTCGCCGAGCAACAAATCCCGAATGCTCATGCTCCAAATGTGCGCGCTGGGAGTTTCCAGGAGCGCGGCGATGGCATTCGGCGGAGCATCCGTTTCTCCCAGACCGTACAGGCCGTTGTCAGCCGTCACGCGAAGGACGGCGGTATCGACGGCGCCGTCGCAATCGGCCGCGTTGGCCCGCGGCGCGCGAAGCTGCAGGCATTCAATTTTCTGAATCTTCATGGGCGCCTCATCTACTCCGCCGGAGTCTTGTCGGCGGACGTGATCAGAATTGTTCCGGCCAAGGTGAGCAAGCCGCCGGCCAGCGTGGCCGCGGCGATTTTTCCCCCAGCAGGACCACGGAAGCAATCAGGAAGGTCCACA
>PMYF01000708.1:4898-7821 GCA_003171295.1 Acidobacteriota bacterium
GCGTCCGAGGCCAGGAAAAGCGCAGCTTCGGCAACGTCGCGGGACGTGCCCATCCGTCCCAAGGGATGCAGACCCAGCACCTGCTTCAGGGTTGTCTCGGGGTCAGGCTCCGCGGCCAACCATTCGTCCGTCATGGGCGTCCTGATGTAGCCGGGGCAGATGGCGTTCACGCGGATTCCCTCGCCGCCGTGGTCCACCGCCAGCGTCCGTGTCAGCGCGAGGAGGCCTGCTTTCGAAGCATCGTAGGCGGCATGGCCCGCATAGGAAACCAAGGCGTGCACCGAGGAGATATTCACGATGGCGCCACCTCGCCCGCGCAGCTGAGGAATCGCATACTTCGAGAATAGGAAGACGCCTTTCAGGTTCACGCTGAGCTGGCGATCCCAATCGGCGGAGGTGAGATCCACGACCTGGCCAGGCAATACGATTCCCGCGTTGTTCACGAGCACGTCGAGCGAGCCAAATTCCTCGACGGTGCGGGCCACGGCGTCTTGTACGTCCTCTTCACGGGCGACGTCACCGTGAATGGCCAAGACGCGCCCGCGGAGGCTGAGACCTTGCGCCATTTGGAGGGCAGCCTCGGCGTTGATATCGAACACCACGACCGCGGCGCCTGCTTCCACGAAGCGCTCTGCGATGCCGGCGCCAATCCCCATGGCGGCGCCAGTTACAAGGGCGACTTTATTGTCGAGGCGCATGGAACAGAACCTCCCCTGAGACCTGGGGCCGCGAGCTCCGTCGAGCTCCGCAGCCGCGTGTACCACCCCAACGCTGCCAGCAACGGGCCCTGGCCCCACGGAACCACCCCTCCACGCGGCATGCGGCGATAGTGCTCGACGCGCGTGCTGGGAAACGTCTCGTAGGATACCCCATCCAGCATCCCATCGGGCCTGACATGTTCAAGCAAAAAGCTCATCGCCGATTCGACCACCGGCCCATAGACTTCCAGCTCAACCCAGGAATGCAGAATCGCTCGCGACATGGCACTGATCATGAAGGCCGCAACCGAAGTCTCGATATAGGATCTCTTATCGTTGAGCACCGTGTGCCAGCCGCCGCCGGCGGCCTGGAGCTGCACCATGCGGCCCAGCACTTTCTTCAGGACCTCCCGCACCTCGAGGGCGCCCGCATCGGCGGCGGGCAAATGCGCGAGAGTATCCACCAATCCCAGTAAGCCCCAGCCGTTTCCGCGCCCCCAGGCGATGCCGTTGCGCGTGCGGGTCTGCTCGATCCAGAAATGATGGAAGACCCCGTCAATCGGGTCATAAAGAAGTTCAATCTGCGACAACGCGTTATCCAAGGCGAGCTGCCGGTAGGCATCTTCTCCCGTCACTCGATAGAGCGCCGCGAAGAAGGGTGCATCAAAATGCATGGAATCGACGAAGATGCAGGGCCCTCCGTCTTTCACCCGCTCCGCTAGTTCTCGCCAGGATTCATAATCGGGGTGGCCGGCGGGAAGTCCCGGCGGCAACTCAAATGCGGCGTTCTCATAGCGGATCGCCGCTCCCGATACTGTTTTGCGGAAGCCTGCCATATAGGCGGCGTGCCGCTTGGCCGCGTCCAATAAAGCCTCATCGTGGGTCTTCTCGAAGACCCGCAGTAAAGCCACCCCCGGNNTCGCCCCAGAACCACACCTTCCAAGGGTAGGTCATCAGCAGATCGGCGGCTTGGGCAGCGAGGCCGCGTAATTCTTGGCTGGGCATCATTTCCTTCATAGCGGTGACGTGGTCATAGGGTGATATCAGTCTCATAGGGTGGCTGACCGGCAATGCCCAGGTTCAGATGGAACAAGGCACCACCGAAGTAGCCCGTCTTGGGATCGTAACCGGGGGGCATGATCGGCATGATTTCAGATTGCCCGGCCGAGGTGACGAAAATATCCGTCAGCTCGGGGCCGCCGAAGGTGAGTGAGGAAACTTGCTTCGCGGGAATCGGGACTCGCCGCTCCACCTTGCCCTCCGGGTCGTAGCGCATGATGCAGCTTCCGTACCACTGGGCGGACCAGACAAAGCCATCGCGATCAACCGCCAGTCCATCAGGTAACCCCTCTTCCTTAGGCACTTGCACAAAGACTCGACGGTTTCGCGTGGAACCGTGAGTGGTTTCGTAATCGTAGGCATAGATCCGCCGCGCCGCCGAGTCCGTGAAGTAGAGAGTTCCCCCGTCCGGAGAGAATCCCAAACCGTTGGCCAAATGGAATCCATCGTCGACCACGCTGACTTTGCCGTCGGTATCGACGCGAAGCAATTTGCCGAGTTCGTAGCCGGCGCCTGGATTGTAGAAGCAAGATCCCGCGAGCAGTCGGCCCTGCGCATCGGCCACGCAGTCGTTCATCTGGCACTTGGAGCCATCCGCTTCCGCTGCGATCAGCGTGAGCTTGTCCTCGCCATTCCAGAGCCAGACTCCCTCGTTGTTCGTAATCACATACCCACCCTGCCGATTCCGCCGGAAGCCATTGATCGCGAGATCCTCCTTGACCACGCTGGACTGCCGTCCGGCCCAGTGCAGGCGAAAGAACTTCTGCCCGACGCAGTCAATCCACTCCACGGTGCCGTCTTCAGGATTCCAGACGGGGCATTCCCCGCAGAGATCCTGGTAGTCCGCTACAATCATGGCTGGGAACATGGATTACCCTCCCTGCACATCGGTCCGAATTGGCTCTTCATGAACCGCTTCATGCCGCGACGGCAGACAATAGCAAGATACGGGAAAGATGTCAATCCGGCTTTCGAGCCCCCGGGCTTGCCCCAGCATTCCGTTCCTCCCTGCCCCCCTGCAAGCCAACCCTTGAATTCTCAGACCCGCGCGGCCGTCTCTCGCCTGGGCCGTTGACTTTCGCCAGATTGGGATTTACATTTCCTATGTACCGTTTCATGGCTGGTGCTGCCGAGGGGCGGCCGTGCCGGATGGATAGAGTTTTATG
>PMYF01000708.1:7834-18943 GCA_003171295.1 Acidobacteriota bacterium
CTACCGTCCCAACGCCCGGGCGCGGAGCTTCGCCCAAAGCTCCAACTCCGTCATCTCCTTTATTCAGAGCAATCGCCCTCTGCTGCATCCGTTTCATGTCGGCGTGCTGCACAGCGTGGAGGAGTACTGCCAGGAGGCCGGCTACTTTGTGCTCTTTACCAGCTACAACTACGCGCGCGACACGAAGCCAGCGGAGTTGCAGTTGCCCAAGGTACTACAAAGCCACGGCGTCGCGGACTGCTTGATTCTGGCGGGCATGAATTACGAGAACTTCATCCACGCCGTGGAAGAGCTGGGTGTCCCTTACGTTCTCCTGAAGAATACTTACACCAACGATACGCCGCGCTCCCCCGTGGACCAAGTGGGATGGGATGACTTCGCGGGATCCTATGAAGCCACGAAATACCTCCTGGAACTCGGGCACCGCGATATCTGGTACATTGGCGACACTTCGTACTCCTGGTACCAGACTCGTTTCGAGGGCTATTCCCAGGCCATGCGCGAGGGCGGTTTGGAGGCGCGCGGGCAAACCGTGGGTCTATCCGATAATCTTTATGCCAACGGCTACGCCTGCACGGAAATGATTCTGGACCAAGGCTATCCGCTTACTGCAATCTTTGCCGGATACGACGACATTGCCTACGGCGCCTGGGATGCCCTGCAGAAACACGGCCTGAGTGTGCCACGCGAGGTGAGCTTGGTCGGTTATCACGACGAGGACCAAGCGCAATTCAAGGTTCCGCCGCTGACCACCGAACGGGTCGATAAGGCCGCCGTCGGCCGGCAGTTGGCGCGCATGGCGGTGGAGAAACTGCGCTTCCCCGGCAAGCGTCTTCCGGAAGTCATCCTCCCCATGACCCTGATGAAGAGGGGGACCACGCGCCTGCTCATGCGCGAAGCTCCTGTCCTCTGAAGCGCCGGCCGGTTCCGCAACCCTGCCTGACTCGGTCGCCGCAGCGTCCCAGAGCTTGTACAAATCACTTGACTTTGGGCCGGACCTGCCCTAAGCTGCGCGCAAATGAAGCGCTTCATGAACGCGGCACTGGCCGGCGAAGCAACCTCGTTGGGAGACGCTTGGTAAGTGTGGTCAACGGGGGTCGCAGGGCGATGCAGCCGCGTGTGAAGGCGATTTGGAAGGAGGGTGTGATTACCATGCGTCCACACTTCAGAGCCTTTCCGATTCTCTCCGCCCTTGCCGCGGTTCTCCTTTTCTCCATCCAGGTCTTCGCTTCTCTTGACCGGGGCCAGGTTCAGGGCACGGTAACCGACCCGCAGGGGGGCGTTGTGCCAGGCGTGACCGTCGCAGTCACGAACGTAGATACCGGTGTTGCTGCGCGGCTGGTTACCAACTCAGTGGGTTTCTATCTGGCGCAGGACTTGGTGCCGGGTAAGTACTCCATTCGCATTGAGGTATCAGGGTTCAGCCCACTTGATATCACCCAAGTGATGGTCACGGCTGGCACAACCGTGACAGAGGATGCCCAACTGAAGGTCGGGCCCACAGCTCAGAGTGTAGAGGTCACCGCGCAAGCGCATTTGGTGGAGACCACTTCCTCGAATTTCAGTGTGGGAGTCAGCAGGCGGTACCTTGACAACCTCCCCCTGGAGGGTCGGGACATCCAGACTCTCGTCTCGCTCTTCCCCGGCATCATTCAATCCAGCGGACCTTCTGGGGCCGTGTTTGGTTCCAATAGCCAATTTGGGGGCTTCCCAGACCCGCTCCACCTAGTGGGCTCGAGCGTAAGTGCCAACGGGGGTCAGGCCGGAGCCAACGCGTGGTTCTTGGAAGGAGCCCTGAACGCCACAGTCGGCGCGGAGGCCGCGACCGTCAATCCCTCGCCGGACGCCGTGTCCGAGTTCAATATCGTTCAGAATGGTTTGGCGGCCGAGTACGGCCGCACGAGCGGCATGGTGGTCAACGTGGTGATGAAATCCGGCACGAACGCGCTCCACGGTGACGTCTATGACGTCAACCGCAACTCCTACTTCAGCGCCACGAATCCCTTTGCGCGGCGCGACGCCAATGGCAATCCCTTTCTCCAGCCGTGGACCAACTGGAACAACTTCGGCGGGACTCTGGGTGGCCCGGTGGTCCTCCCTCATCTCTACAACGGAAAGAACCGCACCTTCTTTTTCGTTTCCGAAGAGATGTCACTGCTGCACGAGCGGCAAAACAGAATCCTGACGGTCCCATTGGCCGCGGAGAAAAATGGGGATTTCACGGGAAACCCTTACTACCCAGCGGGGGCTAACTGTACGACTCCGCCCTATGATTCCGGATGCATCTTCGATCCTGCGACAACGACCTACGATAGCGCTACGGGCACGTTCGGCCGGACGCCTTTCCCGAGGCCGGTGATCCCGCAGGGCCGGATCGACCCCCTGGCCAAGTTCTATCTCGATTCAATTCCGGCTCCGAACTTCGTCGATCCGCTGTCTCCGTGCAGCCCCGCTTACCTCTGCAACAATTACATTGGTACGGCGGGCAGCAGCATGACGACGCACAATGCGTCGGTGAAGATCGACCACACCATCAACGACAAGCAACGGTTTTTTGCTTCCTGGCTTTTCAACCCGAGCTACTACACCAACTACCGCTATCCGTGGAATGGCCCTTCGGCGCAGCTGGGTACGGGGATCGTTGGCGCTAACCCTTTCACCGCGCGAAACCAGCTTGCGATCGTGGGATTGACCTCGACCCTGAGTCCCACGCTCGTGAACGAGGCGCGCTTTTCCTTCGGCCGCCAGAACCTGGTGGGCGGGGAAAACCCCGACAGCGTAACAGCCACCCAGCAGATCAAACAGAAGGTGGCCGGGCTGAATTTCTGGCTTTACGACCCCTTGCAGCCGGTTCCGACCATTTCCTTCAATAACAACGAAATCGGTAGCTCGTTCCAAATGGGTCCTCCCGCCTACCAGGACGTTACCACCGGCCAGCAGGCGTGGACTGCTAATGAGACCCTCACGAAAATCTGGGGCCGGCACACGATTAAGGGCGGCTTTACATTCCGTCGGAACAACCTCTGGGGGAGTTCTGCCACGGGTTACAACATCGGTTTTTCAGGCATGCTCACCGACAACCCCGCCAATCCCTATGGTGGCCCGAACAATAATGGGCTGGCTGATTTCCTCCTGGGCGCAGTCGGCGAGGGCGGGGGCAGTTCCGCCATTCAAGAGTCGCCCTGGCAGACCAACGACGACTACGCCGCGTTCGGCCAGGATGATTTCCGCCTGAGGAGTAACTTTACGGTGAGCGTGGGAGTTCGCTGGGACGCTTATGGCTGGATCCGCGAGCGGCACGACCAGATCGCCAACTTCGATCTCTCCTTGAAAAACCCTGAGGTCAATGCATTGGGCAAGCTCGTTTATCCGGGCACTCCGAGCCACCCCGACCGCAATCTCTTTCCGGCCAACAAGGGGAGCTTCGGTCCCCGCTTCGGCTTCGCCTGGTCACCCTTCGGAAATAGCAAAACGGTCATCCGGGGCGGCTACGGGCTCATCTACAGCAACAGCCTCTCGGCGGCCTTCGGACAGGGCAACGGGGCCTTCTCGACAATGGGTTCCTATGTGCCCGTCAGCACTCCCGTCACTGACCCGTACCCCGTCTACAATGAGATCGGCGGATGGACGCTCAGCAAAGGCGCGCCCTCCATTCAGTTCCCAAACCTGACCGCTAATCGCACCAACGACTTCCAGTATGTCGGCGTCTCAGGGGGGAATATCTACGGTTTCCTCAAGGGGAACAAGGACCCCTACGTTCAGCAATGGAACCTCTCCATCCAGCGGGAGCTGCCCGGTAATATCCTGATCAGTGCGGCGTATGTGGGCAGCCACGGCTCGCACCTCCTGGAGGATGAATTTCGGAACACCAATCAGGTGCCCAAGTCCCAATACGCGAGGGTCCGCTCGCACATTAATGATTACACCTACCAGGTCGACCCCTCCTTCAATGGACTGTGGGGGGATTGCGGTCAGTGGGACCAGCCTGCCAACAATAATGTCTACTGCTCGGGATGGTATGCACTCGAACCCTACCCGTTCTGGTGGTCCATCCAGTCGCTGCTTACACCGGACGGCATTAGCAAATACCACTCGGGCCAGCTGCGTGTGGAGAAGCGATATTCTCACGGGCTGAACTTCATCGCTTCCTACACCTATTCCAAGAACATCGTTAGCGCTGGCCTCGGCGCGCTGGCCGCCAACACCTTCGGTCCCTCCACCTTGGGCAATCGCGGCGTGGGACGCATCGCCTGGATTCCGGGCGCCGCGGGCGGCGGCTCGGCAGATGGGTTCAAACACACCACGGCTGACGATGTGTTCAACCTCCGGCGATATGATGCCCTCTCCCCCGACGACACACCTCATGTCTTCAACATCGCTTCGACCTACGAGCTGCCATTCGGCAAGGGGAAGAAGTTTGTGAATACGGGCCGCACCGCCAAAGCCATCCTCGGCGGGTGGAAGTTCACCCAGATCTGGAATTTCCAGTCGGGCGTGCCGATGTTCTTTACAACGCAGTCGGCGTGCACGGGTATTGGCGAAACGATAAGTTGCCGGCCCAACGTCGTGGGGAGCCTCTCCGCCGGGCGCAGCAGCAAGACCAAAGCACAACGCGCGCAGCAGTGGTACAACCCCAGCGCCTTGTGCGCCCCCTGGGGATGTGACGACGCCCTGACCACCACCATTTACAATGCCAACAATGCCGGGGACTACGCCACTCTTGACGCCATCGATGCCTTCTGGCAACTCGGAAATGCGGGCACGCGTCCCCCGTCCGGCCGGATCCCAGGTTTCTGGAATGCTGACATGTCGCTGGCCAAGGACTTCCACTTCAGCGAGTCCAAGTATTTCAATTTCCGCTGGGACGTCTTCAATTCCCTCAATCACCAGAACCTGGGTGTTCCGAACAACACTTGGTGTCTGCCCCCAGGACCGGATGGGCAGCTCGATAGCGTCCACACCTTCGGATGCGCGTTCGGCCAGATCACCAACGTCCAGACTGACCCTCGCGCCATGCAGTTCTCACTCAAGTTCTACTGGTAGCCGTCTGAGGGTCAGAGCGCTCTTTAAGAACAGAACCTGTAGGCCCGGTGCAGGTGCTCAACCTGCATGGGGCCTTCTATGGGGTGTGCTTCAGATTTGGAACACGCGTTAGTGCACGGCAGTATATTCTGCGTGCCCGAAGACTGGGGGGATGGTCATGCGCTGGGTTGCGCAATTAGGTGGTGCGGTTATTTTGGGAATTTGCCTTGTTGGTATCTGCTTCAGCCCCCGGTTCATGGCAACCGCACAAGTCAAGCAGCCTATAGCCCTTCTCCAGCAAAGCAGCCTTCCCTCCGCAGTGCTGCGCCCTGCCCCGCTCCTCCAGATGCCGGGAGTCGCAGTACCCGAACGCAGTCTGGACCACGAGGCTGACTCGAACAATCCCCTCCATTGGGATGGTGATACGCTGTACTTGTTTAACAATGCCGGACATCCGTGGCGCACCTCGGGGCCGGATATCGAGCACTTGGGGGGGCGCATCTCGGTGGACTTGGGTGTTCAAAACAACAAGATGAATCTTTGGATTGAGAGTACCTGGAAGGATGACGACGGAACGCTCTACGGCGCCTATCACTACGAACCCGACACGATCTGCTTCTCCAACCAGCACATCCTGACCGCTCCCCGCATCGGCTGGATAAGGTCCAACGATAATGGCGCCACCTGGGAAGACTTGGGGTTCATCATCTCCGCCGATCCCTGCGCCCTCAATTGCCAGACTAGCAGCCCGTGGGATTCCGGTGGCACCGGAGACTTCGCATTCATCCTGGACCGGAAGAAGGAGTATTTCTACTTTTACGGCACCAGTTACGACCCGCGGTTTGAAGAGCAAGGCATCTTCGTCGCCCGCCTGTCGTATGCCGACCTCAACAATCCTGCCGGCAAGGTCAGGAAATGGTACCACGGCGCCTGGAGCGAGCCCGCTTTGTGGGGACATGTAACGCCGGTGTTCCCTGCGGAGCGTGACTACCACAAGCCGGATGGGTCGATGTTCTGGGGACCCGCGATCCACTGGAACACCTATTTGAACCTGTACGTGATGGTATTGAATCACGCCAGGGACACGAAACTAAACGAGGACGGCATTTACATCACCTATAACCGCGACCTGGAAAACCCCGGCGGTTGGAGCAAGCCGGTGAGGATTCTCAACCGCGACGGAATTCTCCAGGCGACCACGATCGGGAAAGTCGTGGACGGAATGATGCTCATCCCGAGGGGAGTCTATTACGGAGAACTCCGGGCGGCTGGAGACGGCACCGTCATCGCGGACACGATTTCGAGTGGCTGGTACCCGCAGGTGATCGGAACGGGTAAAGGGGAGACGGATAAGCTCTGTGGGCGCAAAGGGCGCTTCTTCATGACGGGCATGTCGCGGCTGGAGGTCACTTTCTTGAAACCCGGCGAGAAGGCGGAGTAACTGCTTCACTTGCCAGCCACGCTGGTGCAGCGTGGGCGGGCTGTTGCGATGAATCGCAAGAAGGTTGTGGGGACATCATGCGACGTTACTCTGGAATTGGCTGGGCCGTTGGCGCCGCGCTTGTATTGGTGAGCCTGAGTCTAGCGCCCCCTCGATTTGGCTTCGCCCGTGACAACCCGGCGAGGGTTTTAGCGCCGGAGAGCGAGCTTCCCACGGTCGAATTCCACGCTGCGCCGCAGATTCAAATTACGGGCGTTGATTCCAACAGCCCCGCCCACTGGGATGGGGACACGCTGTATGTCTTCAATTCCTACGGGCATCCCTGGCGAAATTCCGGCCCCGACATCGCGCATTTGGGCAACCGCATCTCGACCAAACTCGGCGACCTCAACGACAAGCTCTATATCTGGATCGAAGCCACCTGGAGGGATGCAGACGACGGCGTCCTTTACGGCGCCTACCACTACGAGCCGGACGCGGTCTGCATCTCCAACAATCATTTGCCCACCATGCCCAAGATCGGCTGGATTCGATCCCTCGATAACGGGGCCACCTGGGAAGACCTTGGATTCATCATTGAAGCCAAGCCTTGTGCGGTCCGCTGTGACAGCGCGAGCCCCTGGGACGTCGGCGGGACTGGTGATTTCGTAATCTATCTGGATAATAATAAGGAGTATTTCTACTTCTATGGAACGAGCTACGATTCCCGGTTTGAAGAACAAGGGGTCTGGGCTGCACGTATGCGTTATGCGGACCGGAAGAACCCCTCCGGGAAGGTGATGAAATGGCACCAGGGCGCCTGGAGCGAACCCGCACTCTGGGGGCACCTCACGCCGGTTTTCCCAGCGGAGAGGGACTACCACACAAAAGATGGCGCGATGTTCTGGGGCCCAGCCATCCATTGGAACACCTACCTCAGCACGTACGTCATGTTTCTGAATCACGCGGTCGATACGAAGCTCACGCAGGACGGGATTTTCATCAGCTTTAATTCCGATGTGGGGAATCCCGCCGGCTGGACCAAACCTCAAATGATTCTCAACCGTGCGCAGATCCAGAAAGCCATGGCGGGAGCCGACGTGTCTCCCACCAAGCTGGAAAACGGCTGGTACCCGGAGGTGATCGGGATGCAAAAGGGCGAAACAGACAAGGTGGTGGGCCGCACCGCCCGCTTCTTCATGGCAGGGCTCTCGCGCCAGACGATCACCTTCCTGCGGCCCGGAGAGAAAGCGCCCTAACCATCGAGGAATCTCGCCATGCTGGATCTCATGCTGAAATCCCGAATTAATCGCAGGGCGTTCCTGCAGTCCTCCACGGCCGCGATGAGCAGCGCCCTGCTGTCTCGCCAGACTATGGCAGCCGAAGACTCCCCACTGCACCTCTGCCCCAAATCGCGGCCTCCCGCCCGCGTACTCGCGGCGCTGCGGCTGGAAGAGTTGACGTCCTTCTCATGGGACATGCGCCTGACCCTGAGCTGCTTGCAGGGAATCGCCAATCGCCCCCAACCGCGGCTTTATCTCCTCCACGACCGCTACGACGAATTGTGGCTGGACTGGCTACGCGAACGCGGTGATGTGGATACGATCGAGTGGTTGGAGGTCGGCCACGTATTTGAGCGCTTTCTGCCTGACACCTCGTGTTTATATGTGACCGACCCCGAGGTGCCCGCCAGCGTCAATGTGGCCACGATGCTGGCCTCCCTCTGCAACGGACTGGTCGCAACGCCCAACACTCTCGGTCTTTTCAAACTTCGGGCAGGGACGAACGCCAACACCCCCGCGGCAGGTCTCGACCTGCGGACACTGGGCTGGAAGAAAGACGTGGATGCGTACCGCTGGGCCTTTGAGCAATTGGAAAGCAATCTTTCACGGCAGGCGGTATGCGTCATAGACCCGCATGAGGTTGCGTTACGCGATTATCTGGTGGAATTCAAAATCCCCATTCTGTGGGTCTCGGCGCCGCAGGACGCGAAAAACAATCCCCAGGCATCCTCCGAGGAGGAGGTGCGGTTCGCCCGCGAGATCCTGATGAAGTGGCCGCCGAACATCCCCTGCTTGGGCTGGCCCACGAGTGGCAACAAAGAGGGCGGCATCGGTGAAGATCTGGGAATCGACCTGATGAGTGAGTGCGCCAAGTTCTCACCCTGCACGGCTTTCGACGCCTATTCCCCAACCGTCGGAAATCTCTCGGTCCATTCCGGCACCACGGCCACGCTGCACCAGACCGTGCCGCCGATCCAACTGGACCGCGAGAAGGTGTATTTCACCTTTATCCGCTCGGATGGCGACGGCTGGAACTTCCAGCGGCACTACTACCGCAAGCTCTTTGATGACCCGAGACACGGATCAGTGCCGATGGGGTGGCAACTGGGCTCGACGGCTATCGACGGCCAACCCGATATCCTCGATTACTACTACAAGCACGCGCGGCCGGGAGACTGTTTCGTGAACGCGCTGACGGGCATCGGTTATATTCACGAGAACAAGTACGCTCAGAATTATCCCTCCGAGCAACGAGCCCAAATTTGGAAAGACTACCTGCGGCTTTCCGGCATCTACCTGGCGCGCCTCGACGCCACGGTGATGTGCACCTATGCGGAGATGGCCCCCAGTCTCCTGGAGATGATCGCCGGCACGCCCGGCGTTCGCGCCCTCTTTTCCAATTACGGGCGGACTGACCAGACCACGCTGGATAATCTTGCGTCTGAGGTCAAGGGTGTGCCGGTCTTCCGCGCCAGCAACCGCCCGCCTTTTATCCTGACGTACACCCCCGCCGCTCGGAGGGACGCGGAGCAGTTCACAATCAAGGAAATCACCACTTGGACGCCCGCGCGCCGCCCCGCCTTTCTTTATGTGTTCCTCGCGAACTGGTTAACCGATATGGAAATGGCAGAGAATATCGCCCGAGGGCTGGGAACGGAATACGTGCCGGTTCGGCCCGACCAACTGGCTTCGCTCTACCGGCAGTTCAGGGGCGCCTAGCAATCAAGGGAGGGAATTCGCGGCGGGGCTGGAGAGTCGGGATTGCACATTGCACTCTCCTGCCGCAAGATGAGGAGCGCGCCAAAGCCCTTCCCGAAGGGAGTCCCGAGTGGGCCGCAAGAAAGCATCGTCTGACCGTAGGGGCCTGACCGTTACCCGGCGCGCCTTCTTTCGTCAATCGCTGGGCAGCGGGGTAGCCGCGTCGCTCACCGCAATGCTGCCCGCCACCACCTTCGTGCCTCCCACGGCATCTCCGAAGTCCACGGGAATTGTGATCCATGTTGGGCCACCTGCCGGCCCACCCCCATTCGGGGCCCCCGTCGAAACCAGTGTGCCCTTCTCCCGGGGAGAGCTGCATTCGCCTGAAAAGCTGGCCGTGGTGAGACCAGATGGCAAGCCCGTGCTGGCGCAGATGCGTTCGGGACTGACGTGGCCCGATGGGACGGTCCGATGGCTCGTCGTGGCATTCGAAGCCTCGGCCGGCCCGGGCGACTACACGTTGCAACCGGGAGACTCACCCGCCGCATCGCTTCTAGTGACTGAGGAAAACGGCACTGTCGTGGCCGATTCCGGCGAGGTCGCCTTCAGCATTGTCCACTCAGGGGGCGGCTGGGCNNTCGCTTACACATCGAGGAGCGCGGGCCGGTGCGCGCCCGCCTGCGCCTGGAAGGTGAATGCCGTGCGGAAGACGGGCGGAAGTTATTCAACTCCGTTATCCGCTGGACCGTCTATCGCGGCCGGCCCGAGGTATTCATCGCCGTGACGTGGATTAACACCACGGATCAGCCTTCAGAGCAACTGCGCGATATCCGCGTCAGCTTCCCATTTGATTTTGAGCCGGATCGGCTAGTGATCGGCTGCGAGACGGGAGTGTATGACGGGCCATTTCTGAAGGATTTCCCAATTCACATTTTGCAGGACGACTACAACCGCTATGGGGCCAGGAAGCACAACCCCGATGGGCGGGTGCAGAACCTTTCCAGCGGTGGTTGTAACGGTGAGCGATGTCCGGGATGGTTATACATCGCCGACAACCAGAGGTCCCTCGGCGTCTGGGTTCCCAACTTCTGGCAGGAGTATCCGAACGAGCTCGCCCTCAAACAAGGCGAGTTGAGTGTGGGCTTGTGGCCCGAACGCGCCATGGATCACCTGCTCAGCAAACCGCTGCTGCCGGCGAAACCCGAGAAGCAAGAACTATACCAGATCACAAATTACTGGCCGGTGATGCCGCATCCTTACGTTGCGTTTATTGATCCAGGAAAGAAATGCCTGGATGCGCGGCAGGGAATGGCCAAAACCCAGGAAATCGTTCTGAGCGTGTGGGGCGGCCGCGGCGACCCGGCAAGCTTTGAGAAGAAATGGTGGAGCAAATCACTGCAGCCGGTGCGGGGACATCTGGAACCCGCCTATGTCGCGTCAACCGAAGCTTTGGGCCCGCTGGCGGCGCGGGGTTCCAAGACTCTTGCGGAATTCGAACCGCTGTTCGACGAAAGCTTCGGCTGGCTCGACCGGCATATTGATCAACTGAAATGCTACGGGAAATTCGACTACGGCGACTTCAAGTACTTTACCGCAGCCACCGACTACATGTGCCTTCCCGGAGACAAATGGGGCGACATGGGGGAGATGCCACGCGAGGGTTACTGGCACAACAACGAGCGTGAC
>PMYF01000462.1:0-4693 GCA_003171295.1 Acidobacteriota bacterium
GGGGATTGCTTCGCCAGCCACTTCAGCAGGGAGGACCGGATCTCCAGTCCGCTCCGGGTCCAGAACCTATCGCCCGCCCGCACAAGATCGTTGCTCCGCCCGAATATCTCCCAGAGCAAAAGTTCCGTCTCCCCCTGCGCCAGGCCGCTTGCCCGCAAGGCCTCCAGCGCCTCCGCGCTGCTGGCGGGGGCGATGGCGGCCACGACGGCGCCTGCCTTCTCGATCCGCGGGGTGTAGCAAGCCAAGTGCCTGAGCTGCTCCGCATATCCGGTCAGTGTCTCCATCACCGATTTGTTCCAAGGGAGTTCTTGGCTCTTCAGCGTGAAGGACTCCTTGAATGGGGGCAGCGCCAATGATTCCGGCCATTGCTGTGCAAGGCTCAGCACTTCTTGCCCAATGGTCATGCCCTGGCACTGGCCGTAAAGCGCTAATACCTTCTTCAGGGATTCCTCGACGACATGCGAAGGCTGGGCGGCCGGGTGGCAACCCAGAAAAGACCCCATCTGGCTGGCGAGGGTTTCCCCGGGAAGCTTCAGGTTTCGGAGCAGCGGGCCGAACCGGATATCCGCGGCCTGGATGCGCCCCGCATCCGGAAGCGCTTGGACCTCCTCCGCAAGCTTCACGAGTTCCTGCGGGTAAGGCGGCGGCATGCCTTCCTGCTGCTTCACTGAAACGTGGCGGCTGGCGCCGGGCACGATGATCGCCAAGAGCTTCGCGAGCTGGGCATCCAGGTCGGCAGCATCGCGGAAGCGCACGGAGTACGAGAGGCAAGGGACCAGCTCCCTGTGCCGGCGGGCGATCAGCTCGCCCAGATCACAGGGCGAATCGTGGTGTATGGCACATCTCCCGCGGAACACTTTGGCCGTGTTCAGCCCCTTGGGCGCCTGGGTGGAGCCTGGGACGACCTGAGCGAGGTATGTGCCGTAGGACCTGATGGTGATCCGCCTTGCAGCCTTGCCCACTTCGTCGATCTCCAGTTGCGTAAGGAAAAAGGGATCCCGGAGGGAGGCGGTCCCGAGGGTGACGGACGCTTCCTCGAATGGGAAGTCGGTCCGCTCAGGGGAAAGGATCGCGCCGAGCCGTTGTTCCCACTCCCCAGTGAGCCGCTTGAGCCGGGTTTCTGCCCCGACCACGCCGGCTGCGAGGTTTCTATCGCGGATGGGATTGCTGCCATAGCTGCGGTTGCATCTTTGCATCTCAACTGCGTGAGCGAGTCCCGTTGCCGCCCATAACACTTCTCGGATCTTCTCGGCTGAGAACCGGCCATCCTCTCCCCTCCATGGAAACTCGCCATCGCGCGCGTTTGTCCTGAGCAACAGCCCCGTTAGGCCCTCGGGCAGCAGTTGAAGATAGCTCATCCGAACGAGTCGATAGAATGCTCCGAGGGAGACACATGCGAAGGGTGGTTGCTTGCTCTGCGGGAGTATCACGTAGGGCCAACCTGGGGGGATCAACGCCCCGGTGACCTCGCACCGGTCGTGATCCCGCCGGTTGACGTCCAGGAAAGGACGATCCCCTATTGTCGGGGCAATGAGGTCGAAGACTTGGTTGATCTCCGGGTAGGTCAGGCCAAAGACCTCGCGGGTGGCCTCCTCATCGTATTGCCCGGTCAGCTGGCTCCGGGCTCCGAACTCGCAATCGTCCAATTCTTTAACGGCGCGCCGGAGGTGCGGCTCCACCTGGAGGCCCATTTCTACCAGCCTCTGGCCGGGGACCAGGAACAAGTCGCCGCGCCGGCCAATCACGTAGTGGCCATCCTTCTCGCACCGGACGACAGCCCCGTAGCCCCCATCGAACACCGCCGTTTCCATGCGCCAGGGCGTCCGCATAAGCGCCTGAACGGGCTTCTTTGGCAGCAGGGCTCGAGGCTTGGGCTGCGTCCCGCCCCCGGCGGCAACCTCGCGGGTGCTCTGAACAAAGGCCCTCCACATGGCACGGCCCTCGTCGCCTGACGGAGGGGCATCACCCTCGAGGAAGGCTTGGAACATAAAGCCAAGATATTCTCCGGAGACATTGCTGAGGCGCCGCACTAAATCATCCTGATCAAATTGGCACCGGGCCCACGCCCCCTTGATGGCCTGGATGTCCTCGTCGGCGATCTCGACTGCGGCTGCCTTGCCCGGCGTGGCGATTTTCTCCAGCCGCCGGACGAGTCCATCAAGGAACCAGGAACGGAGCCCGCCGCTCCGGAGCAGGGCTGCCCTCGGCTCGACCTGCAGGCAGCCGATCTCCCAAGGTATGGCGGCGCCGGACTGGACGGCCTGCCCCGCGCTCCGCCACAACTTGTCATCCAACCGGGCAGGCAGGTGCAAGGTGACACCATTGAACCTAAACGGAAACAGAGGGGTGGGCGTTGCCGCGAGGGAGGAATTCGGAACAGCGCATCCCTTCAACTCCCGCAGGAACAACTGCCAGGCGTCGACTTCGCTTAAATTCAGGACTGACTGTGCGAGCTTTAGTTTACTCATAATTACAAGGTGATTGCGCAGCTAATTCCTTGGTCTCTTTTCCCCTGGATTGTCGGATTCTATTTGCTCCCGGCGGCATGGCTCCGGCAAACCTACAGCCCCAGCATTACAGAACTGGGCAAGGGGGGCTCTTTCGGACAGGAAAGAACAACGTCGTCTGCCTCGGCCGCCAAGATATCGACGCTCGCGGGCCTGCTGCGCAATGACAGCACCCATTCCGCTGTTTCAAACAGCTTCTGAAGCGACGGGACGCTTCTTGCGGTTTGCGCCATATCGATGAGGTAGGTAACACTGCCGGTATCCAATGGGCCGGGAGCGCTGGAGAGAAGCTTCAGCCACAGGACAACAGCTCCTGCCTCCGCCAATAGCTCGAAGGCTTCTTCTTGCTCCAGGTATTCGGGATTCAGATCCTCCAGCAGGGGAGTTTCGAATTGGGCGGTGAAAACAAAGTTAAGGAGGTTCATTACTTCCCGAAGGCGATCCCCAACGCGGCGTCGAAGGGCGATGGCCGTCAGAATAGGGTCCAACTCGCGAAAAGTGAGGAAGTGAGCAATTTCGTGGAAGAGCAGCCGGAGGTTGGTGGCGTAGAGAGCCTGCCGTGGGTTCAGTACGCGGTCGTGGTCGTAGATTGAGCTGGTGAGCCGCGAGAAGTTTATGTAGATGCCGTGGAAGCCTGCCACGCCCGTTGCCTGTGGGTTCATTTCGTATTTCTTTAGGAACCGATTGATCACGAAGATCGGCAACTGAGTCTGCCGGACGGCTTGCCTTGCGTCCTGGGCTGCTTTGCGGAGCTGTGCGCAGCAGCCAGGATACGTTCGGGCATCGAAGGCTTTTCCATCGCTATCCGTTTCCGTGCATTCCGGTGGCCTAAAGGGTTCAATCAGTCGGCGCCAGTCGGCGGGTTCAATCTTGCGAATCTGTGGCTCTTTCACGAACAAATCCGGATCACGTTTTTTAAGCGGGTTGAATTTCGGCGGGTTTGGGGTGCAGCGTCACTCCTTGCTAAAAAAATGCGGGGCTAGAACTGCTGCCGGGCCAACTCGTCGTAACTGACCGTCGTCTCATAGCCGAAGCATGACGCAGCTGCACGATTGCGCTCGGGGCTCTGTTTCCAGGCTGGGCCTTCTTGGTCATCACGGGGGTGGAAGAAGAACCAGGTGCCGATTATCAAGCTCATTTTCTCCAGAGAAACCAGCAAGTCGTGGAGATTATTGAAGCGCACTGAAAGGGTTTCCAGAACATCAAGGAGTTCAGGTTTCTTCTCCAAAAGAACCTTGAGCGCCGCCTCATCGGGATAGTTGTGGAAGACTATGCAACCTTTCCCCAGTTCGAAGAAGCGCGCCTTCCCTTCCTTAACAAGTTCAAAGTGTGGGCTTTCCGAGCAGCCATGGGCAACGGCCACAAACTGACCCGAAGATACGGGGAATTTGACGTTGTAACTGAATTGGACTTCAGCCTCGCAGGTTCGATCTTTGCTCACTACGGCTGCTTCTTTTAGCATATACGACCATTATAGGTCGGGCCGAGAACGGATTCGGTAGTTTCTGGCGAAGTAGCGGGGTTTGTTCATCCGTGCCCGCAGGCGAGGGACCATGGGGCCTTGCACGGAGTTGCACAGGGTGTTTTGAGCCGGGTCCTCAACAAAACCGAGGACCTGCTAAAACAGGGTCCGCCCCTCTTTGGCACCAAAAGTGGATGTCTGCACAATCAAGGCGTGGGGATGCCTGGGTACGGATCCGGTCCGGAGCGGGGACGCTGGGGCGCCAATCTCGCCACGTGTTGGCTTTTCTGATTCTCCCAACAGGCTTCTGCGGCGTCACAATCGTCCCCTTGAGTCCTCTGGTGTCCGGCCCGACAAATCCCACCGTGGGCGAGGGACAATGCCTGTTCCTTTGGAGCATCGGTCTCATCCTAACTCCAGCAGGAGACTCGCTTTACCGATGACAGGCATGGACGTCACCGGACAGGGGCGGCTGATGTGACAGTTCTGCTGGTCCACTTGGGGTGCCCGGTTTACTTGGGGTGCGAGAGTTTGGACCGATGGCAGCCAACGACTGATGCGATTTCGCTCGGTTTACCGCTTCTGCTTTTGAGGACACCTTGTATGTTTGCCGCCGAGCGGTTTTGAGCGTGAATTTCCGGTTGCGAACTACGGGTCGCTTCAGTTGGTCTGCTTCATGAACAATGCGGGAGAGTTCCTCGAAGTGTTCCGGCTTGCAGGCCAA
>PMYF01000462.1:4775-4927 GCA_003171295.1 Acidobacteriota bacterium
ATTCCACTCCGGAGTTGTTGGCGCAGTTTCCGTGAAAACGCCGGAATTTCCCTCTGGCCAAGACGCGCAGCCGGGCGGGCATTGCCTTAGTCCACTTCGGGAAGCCCAGGGCGGTTGCTCCGGGGAGAGATGCTATCGCAGCGAGCCTTGGT
>PMYF01000892.1:0-159 GCA_003171295.1 Acidobacteriota bacterium
GCGCGGGGCCGTGGCCCGCGCTCACCGACTGGACCACCCCGCTGCCGATTCAGCATGAGACCACCCAGACGGGTGCCACGGTCCCCAACGCTTCCGGGTCGGTCAGCGACGTTTTCGTCGAATCGCATATCCCCAACAAGGTCAGTGTGCCCGGGGTGG
>PMYF01000892.1:245-5043 GCA_003171295.1 Acidobacteriota bacterium
TTGAATGTCTGCGCGCCAGCCAGTGGCAAGCGGCACATCGTCAGCGCAGACGGCACACCCGCGCAGCCGGCCTGGTCGGGGTCACAAGCCGTCACCGCCGGGCAGATGATTGTGGACTCGAATGGCAATCTCCAGGAGTGCACGACCGGCGGCTCGACCGGCAGTAGTGCGCCCGGCAACTGGGGCAGCGTGGTAGGCGCCACGACCGCGGACGGCACGAGCGTGGTCTGGACCTGCACGTCGCTGGGCCCAGCTTATCTGTTTGCCGGGGCGGTGGAAGGCGTCACGGACCTCGATATCGGCGCCAAGGTCGAGGAAACGGCCGCCGACCAGGAAACGCTGCCCATCGATGCCGTCATGACCGGCGAAGTGGACTCGATCGCNNCAACTGCTCGTTCCGCACGGCACGTACTCGACGGGCATGGACAGTGCGTTGCCCGTCAGCGCACAGGCGTATGAAGAAATCGCTTTCGGCGGCTTGAAACCTGTGCCCAAGTACAGCGTGCTGCTCATCTCAAAGCGCAAGGACCAGACCGCGAAGTTCGTCATCTCCCAGATCTACCGCGCCTATCAAAAAGAGACCGTGAAGCTGCCCTTCCAGCGCGGCAAGGAGACGACATACAAAGTGACCTTCCAGGCCATCGCAGATCTGAACCGGCCGGTTGGCGATCGCGGCGGGAAAGTTTATCGCCAGACCTGATCAACCGCCCCTACGCGGAGAGGCTGAGCAAATTGAGAATTCCCGGGGCCTCAGGACTTGCGCGGTGCAGAGCGTTCGCCGTTTGACTTGTTCTTGAGAGGGTGCGTCATGAGTGAGACCGGTATCGCAAAAGCTGAAGACTTCCAACAGGCCCTCCACAGAACCAACGTTGAGAGGGTCACTCTGCCGCGCTCCGGGCTGAGCGTGCTGCTCTGCCGGCCGCCGGTTTTCGCGGCGCTCCGCATGGGCCGCGAAGGCACGGAACTGCAGACCAAGATCACGGAAGCTACCCCGGAAGCAGTTAAACCGGAAGACATCTTGGCCTTCACCGACTGGGTCACGGAGATGCTCTCCCGTCTCTTCCTGCAGCCGCGCTTTGCCGGCGTGCCCAAACCTGGTGAGATCGGTTTGGGGGACATCCTGGTCGACGATCTGAAACACATCTTTCGCTGGTTGAGGGGCGAGGTATTCTCCGCCGAAGGTGGCACGGGCTGCGAGCCCGTACCCGGCCAACCTGGCCGTGCCACGTCCGCGGCAGAAGACCTCGCGCCCTTTCCTGGAGAACCACGAGCGGCTTCTGTACTTCGCGGAAGTGGCGAGGCGCAGCCAGTGCCGCCCCAGCCAACTGCTGGAGCTCACGGGGATGCCGGCGTATTTGTTGGATTGCGCCGCGGCTGAAGCTCTGGCGGCGCGCGAGCGGGAGAAGTCTGAGGCCCCGGCAAGCTTGATCGAGTGGTGACCTTGCTTCCTCAGATCGACCATCTCTTGAACAGCCGGAGGAGTCAGGGCAGTTGCAGAAGCAGCGGAAGTGGAAACCCGGAAACGACGGAGTGCCCATGGATCTTGGTGCCAATAACGTGCTCGGCCTGTTGCGGGGACTCAGCGCCAATCCGCAGGGCGCCACCGGGACACTGAAATTGTTTGAGGCCACCGCGGCCGGCTTGGAACAAGACACCCGGGCGATGAGCGCGAACACGCTGGCAGTTCAACAAGCCACCAAGGGGCATCAGGAAGCTACTGCCGCCCTGCGGCTTCTTGATCAGGAAGTCACGGCGTTCTCGCCCAAGGTCCGCACCCTTACCACGGACCTTGCCCATTCGCAGATCCAAAGCCATCTCGCCGTGGTGCCGGTCAAACAGATGCACGAAGCCTTCCGCGCGCTCGGGCCGGAACTCGCCGTTGCGACCGCGCAGATCGAGCAGCATGCGAACGCCGTGCAGCGCGCGGCGCAAGCCCTACGGTTGCAGACGTCGGCGGGCATGGAGCTCGCCAGCAAAGGCTTGGTGGGATTGATCGCCGGCCGGAAGGCTCAGGCGGGCATGGAAGCCGTCTGGGAAACGGCGCGCGGCATCGCGCTGCTCGCGGAAGGGACCTGGCCCCCCAACCCGGCGGCCATCGCCGCGGCGGGCCTGCACTTTGAGGCTGCGGCGCAATACGCGCTCATGGCCGGCACAGGAGGCCACCCCCATAGTGCCGGCGCGGGGGGCGGAGCCGGGTCATACGAGCGTGGGGGTAACTACGGGGCCGGCGAATCATCCTACGGGCCGCCGGCGCAAACCCTGGCGCCGGGCGCCGCAGCGGCGTCCGCGCGGTTTGGCAGCGGCGTGGTGATCATCCGCGGCACGCAGGCCTTTGAGGAATATGTGGCGGGTGCCGTCAACGGGGCGGTCGCGCGGGGCGTGACCGTCACGGCGACGCGGTCGCAGCGCGGCGCACCAGTAGGACACTGAGCAAGTCGTCAGTCATCGGTTGTCAGTGATCAGTAACTGACAACTGAAAACTGACAACTGAGAACCAAACCATGGCCAATCCAGCCCTTGTATATCCGGTAAGCGGCGGCACGATCACCCTCACTTTTCAGCGGCCGCCGCGGCGTGTGCCCGCCTATTCGCAGCAAGCTGTCCGCCACGACAACGTGGCGTCGAGCGGGGTGCGCGAATCAATCCTCGAACGCCTCGACAACTTTCTGGATCTCGACCTGGAGTGGGTCGCGATCGGCTCCGAGGTGCAGGCCTGGGCGCAGTTTATGGTCTATGCCCTGCAAGGCGGAGCTTTCTCTTATTATCCAGATAGTTCACAGGCCCCGTTCACCAATTACTGGTTGGAAGACACGAACTGGACGGCGGCCTACAAGGCTCCCGGCCAGTACTCTTTCCACCTGAAGTTTCGGCAGGTGGTGACATGAAAGGGAGAAGCCAGAAGTCAGAAGATAGAAGTCAGAAGAAAGGCATGGAGGCTTTTCTTCATTCTGGCTCCTATCTCCTAACTTCCAGCTTCTATTCTCTATGATTTCTGGAAACCAAACCTGGCAGCAAGGTCTGAACGCGCCACAAAAACAGGCACTCTATGTTCTGCAGATCCCGCAATTCGGGATCGTCCTCGCCAGCTTCACGCCCACGCAGATTCTGGAACTCTCCCAATCCGGCTGGGGCCAGACGCTGTGGGGAATCGCAGGATGGGGAGTGTGAAGACATTGGGTGCTTGAGCGATTTAATGATCCTAAATCGCCAAATCGCCCAATGGCTTAATCTTCTGATGAACCGATGGACCGATGAACCGATCAGGTAAGTTGGAATAGCGATGCCTACTGTTTCTCAATACTGGCCCGGGAATTTCTGGCAATCCATGAATCAGTCGCTGGCCTGGCTCTACGGGCGCCAGTCGGGGCCGGCGGGGGATTGGCTCGCGAATGCGCTATTAACGCAGGGCGCCACGGGCGTAATGATAACCCGAGAACCCGATTCCGGCCTCGTCGAGTGCGGCCTCAGTTCGCTCGTCAACTTCCTGACCGGCCTGACCGTAAGCGGCGCGCAAGAGTCCCCCTTCGCCATGTCACCCATCGAATCGATTGTCGCGACGCTGCCGCCGGGGCTCTTGCCCGACAATCAGCTCGGCCCGGACGGTTATCCCGTGAACGAATCCGGCGTGGCGCTCGCCTGGGGCAATCTCTTGGTGAACGGCTACACGGTCACCCCGGCCATGCAGCAGATGGTCAACACGCAGCTCTATAACGCCAACGCCACCCAGATCACGCCGGGGCCGCCGCAGACGCCCGGCGTCACCGCCAAGTGGATCCACAACACTTTTTATCCCTTTGGCGCGCTGATCGTTGACTCGCATGATAACACCCAGATGGCGCTCTACAATGGCATTACGGCGAGTACGGACAACCCGCCCAACTGGCCGACGCAGTCCGGCGCTCTTACCGGAGACAATACCCAATGCTGGAAGCTTGTCGCGGCCGGGTACCAGAACATCGGGTGGGTGGCGACGGGCTTCGTGTTCAATCTCCTTCATGCCCTCAACTGTTACAGAGTTGACCTGTTTGTGCATAGCGATCTCTGGTATTACCAGGGCAGTTCTAATTTACAGCCCACTGCTCCGGGCGGCAACGCCATTCCCAACGCCGCCACCTGGAGCCTGGCGGGTGTGCACCCGGGCCTGCTGCTCGCCGCACTTTACCCGGCAAGCGTTTCCCCGCCGGCCAGCGGCTGGAACGGGACGGCGATCCCTCCCAGTTGGCTGGCGCACACCAATCTGGGCGTTTGCCAAATGCCCGGACCGAACCAGCTCGGCGGCAAGCTGAGCGATTACAAGGCGCAAATCTACGTCAAGACCGACATTGAATACCTCGAGGAAGACAACGTTCCCATCATCGTGCAAAGCGATGGATTCCACGCGCGGGTTGGGTCGAGCGTGTTTCCGGCGAGCGGCACGCCCGTGGTGCACATTCTCTATAACGATGCCGTCGCCGGCTGGACCGAGTTGTACGAATCGCTCGAAACCGAACTGGCCTATCAGGACCTGCCTCGCTCCTTTGATATTCCCATCAGCGACCCGCTTTTCGTTTCGAATCCGGGTGTGAGTAATATTCCCGCCATCCAGAATCGGAGCTACATCTACGATTGCGCCCTGGCCATCCTGGCTAGCAGCGGCGCAGGGAATCTTACTGCCGCGGAGAAAGTGGTTAAGCAACTGAACACGTTCCTCGCCTCGCCTGGCTACATGGCCTTGAGCGTGCTCGAAAATGCCGAGGACCTCTCGACGGCGCGGTGGTCCGCAAGCGGCAGCGGCGCCACAATCTCCAACGTGGCGGCC
>PMYF01000892.1:5053-13650 GCA_003171295.1 Acidobacteriota bacterium
ATGAGCTTCGAGCACCTGGAGGCAGCGGCGGCGGGTTTCGTCATCGACATCAGCCTCGCGACAACGCACGGGTTGGTCACCGATGTTCAGGTCATCAGTGGGTCTGCGGCGCCGGCCACACTCGCGGGCACAGTGATCACCCTGCCGATCGATCCGGGCTCGGGCGCCTGGCGCACCACGCTGCTGAATCTGCCGGCAGTGATCTCCTCGCTTGTCTCCGACACTCTGGTCGCAATCACCGGATTCAAGCTTACCCTCACCGCGGCCAATACCGACCTCTATTTCGACAACTTCAGCCTGGGCGCCTTGCAGCCCGCGAACTCGCTGAGCTTCAGCTACGACACTTACAACGGGCAGGTTGACCAGGCGTACATTCGCGCCGGCGCGATGGCTTGGGTGGTGTACGCCTACTGCGTCTACATGCAGATTGCACAGGACTACAGCTCGATCTTGCAGTTACAGAGCATGATCAATTTCCTGCTCACGTTGCAGTCGAGCGCCAGTGACCTCACGAGCGGCCTGTTCTACCTGGGCTATGGCAGGTACCAGGAGCCCGGCTACCAGTATCTTCCGGGGTTGCAGCCGGCCGTCTCGACAGAACACCAGGTGGATTTGTGGTTTGCCTTCCGGCGCGCGGCCAATGTGCTTTCCGCAGCCGCCACGTTTCTTGTCAAGACCGATCAGATCACTCCGGCCCAGGCCAGTTCACTCAATTCCACGTCCCTCACCATCAATTCTGCCGCAGCGACAATCTGGACGAACCTGCTGGCGAATCTCTACATCGCGCCGGCGGGCCCGACCCCGGGACATTTTGCGCAGGGCGCCACCCGAAACATCTTGGACACGAGTCAGGCGCTTGATGCGTCAGGCCACTGGGTGGCGCTGCTCGCCCACGCCAACGGGCGCGATGACATTGCCCTCGAATGCGCTGAATTCAGCTACGAGAACTTCCGGCTGACGAACCAGACCGTCGTGCCATCAAGCCAAGCCAACTCCTTCAATGCGACTTACCAGGTCACGACGCCATTTAGCGGCATGAAGCCTTACGACGATTCGCCGGATGGCTATTCCAGCTCGCCGCAGAGCGTTTCGCAGGAGACTTCGTGGGGCATGATCCTGATGCTCCTCGATCTCTACAACATCCCGGGTCTGGCCAGTTACTTTACTGGACTCGGCACCAGTCTCGACGCGGTGCTGGGGGCGCTGGTGAGCGGGCAATTCGCGATTCTACAGGCCACGGGTAACGGCTCTCTGCTGGCTTATTCGCTCGCCGCACGCAGCCTGCCCTACGAGTTCGAAGTGTGGCCGGCGCTCGCGCCTACCGCCTGGATGTGGTTGGTTGCGACCAACCCGAGCTTGCTGCTTACCGTTGCGGGACTCCCCCAGTTACTGCCGTACATGTATATCCCGGCTGGAGCAGAACAGTCCATCGACGATAAGAACGGATCGAGCTCCATCGGCCAGATGGAAATCCACTGCATCGATCCCGGCGGCTTGCTCCACACGCTGGCCGCGCAGGAACAGCTTATCGGCCAGATCGCCATCTTTAGCATGGGCTTCCCAGGCACGGCCCTGGGAGACTTCGTGCCGATGCATGTGGTGCAAATATCCGAAGTCGGATTCGACGCCGACGGTCGCGTCATCATCAAGGCGGGCGATCTTAAACGCTTCGCGCAGGGCGCTTTCCTCTGGGCCAACGGCGGCCCCAATGAATGGCTGCCGGGACAGAAGAACACTTGGCAGCCCAGTGGCGCGCAGTGGCTGGCCAACGCCTTTCCGGTTTCCAATGACAATCCCCGGTGGATCAGCGGCAATCCACTCGACATCTTCCTGGCGGCTATGCAGAACGAATTGGGTGTGGGCCAGGACCAGGCGTTGAGCCCTGTCGTGGAAGTCAGTCAGTCTGCGCAGGCAGGGGGCACGAGCGAACTGAGGGCGGCCGTGAACCCCTTTTGGGCTAAGTACCTGCCCTGCGGCCTCGGGGCGGCCTATGCGCCCCAGCCCGCAACCGGCAACCAGACCACGCTGATCAATCCGAATCCGTATCTCGACGTGCCCGGCATAACGGCCCTCCGCGACGGGATGTTTTCGGGCGATTGGTTCGAATTCAAGGTTACCTCGCCGCAGCAAGCCCGCAGTTGGCTGGAAGATCAGATCCTGAAGCCGCTCGGCCTGGTGATGGTGGTGGCCTCGGCGGGGCAGCTCAGCTTGAAGCCCATGAAGAATCCCGTCAATCAAGCGGCAGCGTTCACCTTTACGCAACGTAACATCGTGGGAATCCCGCAGGTTTCGCTGGCGCCGATTGTCAATGCCCTGGCGTACCGACTCGAAGTGGACGACCAAACGACCAACACCAGCGCGCGGACTTACAACCGCACTGTTACCATGCTGCAGCAGGCGAGCTATAACCTTTTCCGCTACCTCTACAATCACCAAGTGGAAGCCACGGGCCTGCGCACGGCGCGCGGCGGTGCCCTCCGCGCCTTCCTGCTCGGCGACCAACTCTTCCGGCGCTATGGCTTCGCCACGCCGGTTTATCAAATTGTGACGCACCTGGCGGCGCTCCAGCCCGAGCTCAAGGACTGGGTTTCCCTGACGCACCCCCAAGTGCCCGATTACATTGGCGGTGGCCGAGGCGTGCAAAACGTGCCCTGCGAAGTCATCGGGCGTTCGCCCGATTATGCCAACGCGCAGATGCGCTTCACGCTGCTGGACATGCGGCGCGCCAGCACGACGACGCCTTACGAGGTCGCGCCCCAAGCAGCGTGGATTCCACCCTATTCTCAGGCGACCCCGGACCAGCAGCAGACGTATTTCTTCATCTCGCCGTCTGCCCAAGGAGTGGCAACGGAGACGCTGAGTACGATTTTTTGAAAGAAGCCATCAGCGGTAGGGGCAGCCCTTGGGCTGGCCAGGCCGGGGCCCCCGCGCTCGGAGCGCCCGGCCCTACAAGCTGAACGCTGAAGAGTGAAAGCGAGGTTTGCATGTCTCAGATGCTCATGTCGGAAGTCCCCGGGTTTTTCGATCTGGCGGACAGCTCGATAGCCGGCGGCCAGCCGCTGACGGATTACGTGCTCGCCAAAATCAGCCACAACTCCAAATTTGGCGCCGTGCGCTGCGAGGTTATCTACATGGGCTTCTATGGACCGGGCGATACGGTGTCGCCCCCGGTTTCGCCCGTTGACGGCTATGACTATAGCTATCAGGAATGCCTTTTCATCCCGATTCTCTATTCCTCGCGCTCCCCGGCGGCGGGCTATGTACCGGGACAAGCCACGCCACCCGCACTCGCCAACAACGACTCCGGCCAAGGCAACCTGATCGTCTGTCCCTACCAGCTTGATGTAAACGACGCCAACGGGAGGGTGACGATGCAGACGTATTGGTCACAAAGCGGCGCCGAGAACCAAGGTACCGCGAAGGTCATGGCCATCTGCCAGAGGCTTAGCGTAAACCTGCCCGCCGGCGTTTCGGGGGATTGAGGATCTTCTTGACGGTTTCGACCCCTTCGACTTCTTTGAACTGCCCAACCCGTCGAAGAAGTCGAAAAGCTGAAGGATTGAGGTACTCGCATGGCGATAACACGGACTGTGCTTCCCCGCAAGGGTCTTGTGCAGCCGCAGCATGGAATCACTCAATACGAGTCGGACATGGACGCGAACCTGTCCATTCTCGACGCCAACGTCGCCTATATGAGCGACCTGGCATCCGTCGTGGACACCCTGGTGGGAGACATCGGTTTGAACGGCGTGGTCGCCGGCTTCCAACTCTCCCCTTCAAACACGCTTTATCCTGCCCTGACGAATGGCGTCCTTTATGCCAACGGCTCGCGCTATGCGCCCGCCGGGCCCAATACCGGTGCAGCGCCTGCGAACGCGACCTCCTATCTGTTCTACCAGGAGGAGAATTGGCCCAACAGCTACTACTATCGTGCTGTTCCCACCTCCCTCAATCCCGGAGACGCGTTCATTGGAATCGTGGTCGCCAACGATACCCAGGTCACGGGCGTGACCCAGGCGATGACTGTCTTTGGCCAGATCCCGGTTACCCCAACGACGCCCGGCAATTTCACCGTGCCGCACCTTCTGGGGCGCGTTCCAGTCGGGGCACACATCCGCATGACCAGTGCGGGCGCGATCTGGTGGCAACAGCCCACCGACGTGGACGGCGTCAATCTCTATCTGGTCGCGTCGGATGCCGGCGTGACCGCAAAGGTGCAGGTATGGTGAACAAGTGGTCGGTGGTCAGTTATCAGTCATCCGTTGAGGAGGATCACAACGTAATGCGACGCCATTCCCTATTCACCACTTACCTGTTTCTTCTGCTGACTGCCTTCTGCCCACTACCCATTCCCCTCCGCGCGCAGCAGCCGCAGGCGCTGGCTGGCCAGCCGATCTATGCCGTCAACGCGAAGTACGTGCAAGGGGTCGGGCCGGGCTACTGGCCGAGTGCCGGATCGCAGCTAACCTTGAATCTGACTCCTGGGACAGCCGTGTGCAACAGCACGGTCCAGACCTATGCGGGTGGCACGCTCACGCTGGCGGCCAACGCGACGAATTACGTGTATCTGGATGGTTCGAACAACTGCGCTCCGGCCTCCAACATCACGGGATTCACCGGCACAACCGTCCCGATCGCGCAGGTTGCCACCAATGCGACCTCCATAACCTCGATTACTGACGTCCGGACGATGTTCGACTGGGCCGCGCCCAGCAGCGGGAGCCTCACCAGCGTGGCCATGAACGGTGACGGCGTGATTTATAATATCGCCGTTCCAGGCTCGCCCATCACCAGAAGCGGCACATTGGCACCGCAACTGCTAACGCAGACGGCCAATAAGTTTCTGGCCGGTCCCAGTTCGGGACCCGATGCTACTCCGACTTTCCGCGTCATCGCCGCCACCGATCTTCCCAACATCGCAGTTGCTGGCGGTGGTACTGGCCAAACCACCGCCTCCGCGGCCTTCAAAGCTCTTTCGCCGCTCTCGACGGAAGGCGACCTGATTTACTACCACTCTTCAGCTAACGCGCGATTAGGGGTCGGCACGAACGGCCAGTGTATAACTTCAAACGGCACAGATCCCCTTTGGGGTGCGTGTGGCGGCGGCAGCGGAACTGTGACCAGCGTGGGCCTCTCGTTGCCTTCCATCTTCTCCGTCTCCGGCTCCCCGGTAACCACTTCCGGGACGCTGACGGCGACCTTTACGACGGAAAGCAACAACGTGGTCTTTGCCGGACCCAGCTCGGGAGGCGCCGGGCTGCCGACGTTTCGTGCGCTGATCGGAGCCGATCTCCCCACCCCAGCGTCCACCACCTTGGGCGGGATCAAGTCCCTGGCGTGCGGGACTGGCCAGTTCGTTAATTCGATTTCCACCGCGGGTGGGGCCGCCTGTGCCACTCCGACCGGCGGGGGCGGAAGCAATTACGGCATGGGCAACGGGACAACCGTGATCGATGCGAGCTTGTATGCCGGTTCCGATTTCTCCGCCAAAGTCAACGCGGCAATTGGCGCGTTGCCCTCCTCGGGCGGGACCGTCGATGCGCGAGGACTGAGCGGCACCCTGACGATGGGGAGCAGCATCGTGGTCGGATCGGACACGCAACCCGTCACCCTGTTGCTGCCGAGGGGGATGATTAACCGTGCTTCCGGAGCACAGTTCAAGTACTTCATCGGCACGCAGATTATTGGTCAGGGCAGGTGTTTCAATTCTCCCACCTGCACGGTCATCGAAGGAGCCGGAGTTTCCGACACAGCATTCGTCTACGGCGGAGCCGGCGCTTACGCGACCTACGTTTATCTCGCGAACTTTGCGGTACTGAGCGGCATCTATGGCGGATCTGCCAGCGGCGTCGGGATCAACTTCGCGCACACGATGTCGAGCCGCGTCGAGAATGTTTTCGATTGGGCCGAAGTGGCCTTGGTCGTAGGTGGTGCAAACGGCTCATGCGAGTGTTACAACACGTTCTCGAGCAATGATTTTCGCGGTGGCAACGACAGCTCGGGCATCGCCGTTCAGTTACTGGCGGGCGCCAATAGTAACTACTTCTATAGCGGAAGCTACTGGGGCTACCGCGGAGTTTACCATGGGGGGTGGGGCAACTACTTCTACGGACCTGACATCGAGAGTAACACGATTGGGTTCGACGATGCTGGCGGCGGCCTGCAGATCTATGGTGGGTATTGGGAGGCGGTCGGCACCGGTATTTTGCTTGAAGCCGGCGCGGATGGTACTTACATCTCGGGCGGCTTCCCTGGCATGTCGGTTGTGGACAATAGTGGAAATTTCAGCAATTTCTACTTTAATCCCGGCGCAGAGCAACAGGGCACATTGGCTCTGTTTCCGCTGCGGTTTGGATTGCAGGACGAACTCTTGTTTGGTAACGGTGGCCTTAATGGGTACAACGACTTTTACGGCATCCGTGGCGACCGGGGCGGAACAATTGGGGTGGAAGTGCTTTACGAGCAGGCCATGCAGCGGGCCGGCTTCAACGGACACGCTCCCTTAATTCTTGGCCCCGGCACAGCCTACGGGGGATTTGTGACCGTCGGAACCGCAATTATTCAGGCGCTGGGTGCCCCGCCGGCTCCCGTCGTCGCGGTGCAGGGGACTCCTACAAGCACCACCAGTTGCAGCTACGCGCTGGTTGCCCATGACTGGAATGGCGGAGTCACTTTGCCTTCGGCCGTCACAACCATTTCCAACTGCCCCAATCCCCTGGGAACTCTAACGACACCAGTTTCAGTGGCAACAGCCGGCACCAACTACCAGGTCAATGACCTCGTCACCGTAGTTCAGTCTGGAGCGAGTAACGGCAAACTTAAGGTTACGACCATCGGCTCGGGCGGGGCGGTCACCGGCTTGAGCGTCAACACCGTGGGCTCCGGCTACCTCACCGCCAATGCGCTCCCGACCACCGGGGGACATGGTACCGGCCTGCAGGTGAATATCACCAGCATTTATGTGACCGTCACCCCTCCCCAGATGGATGGAGTCTGGGATTGGGACTACCTAAAGGGCGACACGGCGCACTCGCTTGCTACCGCGACACGCGCGATGATCAACGACACTGGCCAGACGGCGGCTTCGTTTACAACGCCGACCACCGACACTACAGGAGCTTTGGCCACGCCGCGTAACGTCTTGGATGATGGCTCCGGCAACATGTCACTCGCAGGCACACAGATAGTTACCGCCGGAAGCGAACTGATGCTTGGAGAAACGGGCGATGTCAGTGGTTCGGTGAGTCTGCACCTGCAGAACCGAACTGGACTGAATGGCGCCCTCTTTCGGAACCCCGCCGATGATATGGTCGACTTTGGATTTCAATCCAGCTCGGGAGCTCAGCAAAATGTGCGTTTTGAGCACCGCTCAGCCGCACTTTTCAACCCGGCGAATATCCCAGGCGAATTCCAGCTCGGTCCGATGGGGGGACAGCCCAATCCCGATCTCGTCATCGGCACCGCCGCTTCGTTCGTGCGCAATGGGAGTTTTGGCGTGGGAACAGCAAGTCCGGGCCAGAAGCTCGACGTGGCAGGAGGCTATGTCCGCTCAGATACCGGCTTCTGCATCGGCGCGAACTGCGTGACCTCGCTCACGCAGGGAACCGTTACCAGCGTGGATTTGTCGCTGCCTTCCATTTTCTCGGTCACGAGCTCCCCCGTGACCACCGCCGGCACGCTCACAGCGACCTTGGCCGCCGAGAACGCCAACACGGTGTTCGGAAACTGCACGTCGAGCAGCGCCACGCCGGCGTTTTGCACCCTCACGGGCGCCATGCTCCCGGCCCCGACCGCCTCGACCCTGGGAGGAATTCAGTCCATCTCCTCCACTCCCCACCAATGGGTTTCCTATATCGACACCACTGGGATCCCCTACCAGGCGGCTATCTCGACCGGCGACCTGCCCGCTCATCTGGCCAACATCACCAATGCCTGGTGCTACGGCACGCTGGGCTCGACAAGCGGAGCCTATTATCTCGGAGGCTTCGGGGGAGTCCAGATAGGGTGCGGAAGTTTGACGACCACCTTGACGGGAGGCATGCCACTCTCGACCCCAGGCACGGTCAAGAATCTTCGTTGTGCAGCGGGCGCGGCCGGCCATGGTTCCTCCAGCGGCGTCGTTCACGTTTATGATAACGGGACTTCGCAAAGCCTCACTTGCACCCTGGGGACCGGAACCGGCTGCTCCGACAGCACCAATTCGTTCACGTATTCCACGGGAGACTTGCTCCAGTTCTCTGTGGCCAGCGGCGGCAGTGGCGAGACCCTGGCCAACGTCTCCTGCTCGGCCGAAGTCTGGGTTAGCGGCAACTAAACGTCGCGTCCGCTATGACCCCGGGCAGCCACGGCGAGCGCTCCCACTCGCCGTGGCTTCTTTCATCTTTGGGAAACCACTCCCCGCCCCAGCGGGGGGAGCCGATCTGCCCTGACTCCCCTCACCTCTCCCCCCACACCCCCACGATCCAACTTGGGAAGTGTGCTCCGCGCGACGTATAATCGACCCCCTACTGAGAGAGGGTGCAAATCATGGACCGTCAAGCGGCGTGGGAACTACTTTGCGAGTACACGAGAAATGAGAACCTGCGCAAGCACGCGCT
>PMYF01000930.1:0-210 GCA_003171295.1 Acidobacteriota bacterium
AAAGGGAGGCAAGGGTGAGATGACAAAAGCGCCCATCAGTTTGCAGGACCTGAGAAGGAGTCTATATGTCAAGGCGAAGGCAGAACCGTCTTGGCGTTTCTGGGGACTATACGTCCACGTCTGCAAAATGGAGACTTTGTGGGAAGCCTACCAAATGGCGAGAAGCAATCGCGGGGCGCCGGGTATTGACGGAGTCACGTTCGAAGCCAT
>PMYF01000930.1:261-2406 GCA_003171295.1 Acidobacteriota bacterium
ACGGCGCATGAAGCCGTAGCCCGGGTAGCCAGAGCGATCGTCGAAGAGAAGACGCGCATCATTGATTTGGATTTAGCCTCCTATTTCGATAACGTGCAGCACTCTCTGCTGTTAGAGAAAGTGGCTCGGCGGGTCCATGACGATGCGGTCATGCATTTGCTCAAGATGATTCTGAAAGCGACTGGGAAGAAAGGCGTTCCTCAAGGCGGGGTAATTTCACCGTTGCTCAGTAACCTCTATCTGAATGAGGTAGACCGGATGCTGGAAAAGGCGGTGGACACCACGCGAAGGGGCAAGTCAACCAACGTCCANNCGGCGGAGTGACTGGCTGGTGAAGGCGATAGACAGACGGCTGCGCGAGGAGTTCGCAAAGCTACGCGTTGAGATCAATGAGGACAAGAGTCGAATGGTAGATCTGAAGAAGGGAGAGAGCTTTACCTTTCTGGGTTTTGAATATCGGCGCATACTCAGCTTTCGGCAGAAGGGGCGGCCATACTACGCGCCCAAGCTGAAGAAGCGGACAGCGTTGTTTGAAAAGCTCAGGGAGGTCTTCCGACAGCATGTCAGCTGGCCCGTCGAGGTCGTGATTGCGGAAATCAATCCGATTCTGCGTGGCTGGGTGACCTACTTTCGGGTCGGTCATTCGAGTTCCTGTTTTTCAAGGGTCAAACGATGGGTAGAAATGAAGGTTCGGAAACATCTGATACGTGCCCGGGGGCGCAATGGCTTTCCCTGGAAGCGGCGGAGTAGCAAGTGGCTTTATGATGGGCTGGGTTTGTTTAACGACTACCAGCTCCGTCGATGGTCAGGCGCGAAAGTCGCCCCGGCAAGATAGGCCCCATAAACCTTGTCACGAAGCAAACAGGTGCGCCCAGTGCGGGAAATCCGCACGCTGGGTGCGATGTGGCGGGGGCTGGAAACGGATTCACGGTTTGGCTACTGAGGCACTCCCAGAGGAAACGGGGAGCAATGGCTAGGCTAGACCTACGGAACACCGCGCCAGTCCTCGACCCTACCCCTAGTGCCCGGGAGGTTAGGAGCCGGAGCGATCATGGAACCGATGTCCACAATCCGCACGAGCACGAGAGGCCATGCGAGCATTCTGGGGGCATTGAGAGAGTGCTGCCGATCGCAAGACCCAGTGGTGGCGCCTCGTGCGCCACGACGGGCGGCGAATAGAAGAGTCCGCGTTCGAGATGAAGCAGTCACGGATCAAGCAACCAATTCATGGACGGAAGGCCCGATTGAGATCCCGTCCAGAATCCCGGCGGGCGTCAATAGCCATTCAATATCCCCTACCCCCCTGAACAACTCACAAGATCATTGACTCTAATGATGGAACAGAAGTATTCCCCGTGCATGGCAGGGAGACATCTTTCAGGCAAGCCTGGGCAACTGGAGCAAGCCAGGTTCATGTGGCGCAGTCTTGTGACCGGCCGGGAGCAGATGGCGCAGTTTCGGGGCTGTGAGGCTGACGGGATCGGCAGCCTCAGGTGACACAGTTTTGGAGACTGCCGGGAAGATGTGGCGCAGGTCCGGGGCCGCCAGGCTGATCGGATCGGTGCGGGAATGTCAATTCTGCCATGCCAGAAGATACTGACGGCAAGGCATTCATCTACATGCTGATAGTGAAGTATATACGGCATTTCCGGGAACGCTTTTCGAAGGTGGCAAATAAGGGAAAAGGATGTTCCCCCCTAGTCTCGGCCAAATATTCCTGCAGCGCGAACACGATGGCATCCACCTCGGCAGCCACTTCACTGCGGGTAAGGTTGTTGTTCTCGCCCAAGATGCGCGCCGACATATCTGCGGACTAGTACTCACAGAAGAGAATTGAAAACGCCTGCCGGGATACTCCTTGAGGGTGATGCCGCCGGGCGATGTCGAATCGACGGTACCAGAAATCTCATCGACAGGGGCAGTGAAGTGCCGGTCGTTCATCTTGATGACCGACTCGCGGGTCTTCTTCACCCGGTTGAGGATCTTCTCGTATTCGATCTCGAGTTCGGTATTTCCTTGAGCCTGGCTGCCTACCTTCTGTCTGTAGGTGTGGTACTCACGTGAGTAGGGAGCCACGTCGGCCAGAATCGACATCTTGTGAATGTCTGGGTAGTCTTCGGGATTGATGTCTTTGAGTTCAGGATG
>PMYF01000930.1:2440-2924 GCA_003171295.1 Acidobacteriota bacterium
AGCCGAACATCTCGCTGAAACCCAGTGACGGGCCGATGCCGGCGCCCAGTTCCTTTTCATAGTAGCGGCGGGAGAAGTTGTCCAGCTGACGGGATCCCTGGTAATCAACTTCTTTACCAAGACTGTCGGTATCGGATCCTTCGTACTCACCCCCACTGAGTACATACTCACCGTGTAATTCAATCTGCGCGGCCCGGATTTTGCTTGACAAGGCGCGTGTATCGGGAGTAATGTGCATATGAGTATAACGGTTAACAGTCAAGAAGGCTTCTCTCAGGTCTACCGGCAGGTCTGGGTTCGGAGGTTCGGCCTGTTTATCCAAAAGCGCCGCAGGAAGAGTGGCCATCCGCCAGAGAAAGTGGCCCGCATGGCCGGAATGGGAACTTCTGCATGGCTGGCGGCCGAGGCTGGTTGGGTTCCAGCGACTTTAGTTCAGCTGCGCTCGATAGCCGGCGCCCTTAGGTTCAGCGATTTGCAGCTTGAA
>PMYF01000685.1 GCA_003171295.1 Acidobacteriota bacterium
GGAGAAGTGGGCCGTAGTGGGGCTGATTCATGATTTCGATTACGAGATGTATCCGAACGCGCCGGACCATCCCCTGAAGGGCAGCGAGATTCTGAAGGAAAAAGGCGTTACGGAAGAGGATCGCCGGGCGATTCTCGGCCACGCCGACTACACCGGAGTTCCCCGCGATACGCTGCTGGCCAAAGCGCTGTTTGCTTGCGATGAGCTGGCCGGCTTCATCACCGCCTGCTCCCTGGTGCGTCCCGACCGGATCGCCAGCCTGGAGGCGAAGTCCGTGAGAAAGCGGATGAAAGATAAAGCCTTCGCTCGCTCCGTCAGTCGCGAGGACATCACCAAGGGCGCGGAGGAGCTGGGNNCCTGTCGACGCGGCTCCGGGCGCAGCCGCGGGTGGGTAGGGCGAGCGGCGCCCATGGGTCGAAGCCTCCGGAGCACAGGTTGCTCGTCCTTCCGAAGGGTCAATTCCTGACTGGCTGCAAGTCGAACGCTGCCGGCCCTGCTCACCTCGGCCAGTTCACAACGTTACTTGTTGCAGGTAAGTGGGTACGGTGGCGTCCCAGCGGAGCTGCTGCGCTATCCGCTGCCGGAGCGCTTCGCTCGCCGTGGGTTCGCCGTGGATGATGAAGGTCTTCCCGGGCGGCTTCGGGAACCGCCCCAGCCAGGCAAGGATTTCGCCGTAATCTGCGTGGGCGCTCAGGTTCTCAATGCTCTCGATGCGCGCGCGCACCTGCACGTCGTGCCCGTACATCTTCACGGCCTCAGCGCCGGATTGAATCGCCTTCCCACGCGTTCCCGCCGCTTGGAAACCCACAAACAGTATCGTGTTGCGATGATCGGGCAGGCAGCGTTCCAGGTGATGAAGCACGCGTCCGCCCGTCGCCATGCCACTCGCCGAGATGATGACCATGGGATAGTGTGGGTCGTTGAGCTGCTTCGACTCGCCTACGGTCTTGTCGAAGTGTAAGTTGGGAGGCGCGAAGGGCTTGACCCCCTGTGCTTCCAGTGTCTCCAATTCGAGGCTGTGGTCTTCTTGGTGCTTTTCGTAAAGGTGGGTGACGTCGATTGCCATGGGGCTATCGACATGGATGGGCAGCGAGTGCAGCTTCTTCTCTTCGATCAATTCGCGAAACAGGAAGAGCAGTTCCTGCGTGCGCCCCACGGCGAAGGAGGGAATCACCACCGTCCCGCCATGGCTGGCGGTGCCCTCCACAATCGAAGCAAGGCGCGCGCCAATGTCTTCCTTGGGGTGCAAGCGGTCGCCGTAGGTGGATTCCAGCAGCATGTAATCGACCTCGTCTTCAGGGACCACCGGTTCAGGAATGATCAACTGGGGGAAGCGGCCCAGGTCGCCGGAAAAAAGCAGCTTTTTGATCGTGCCGTTTTCCCGGACCGTCACTTCGATCAGGCGCGCACCCAGGATGTGTCCCGCGAAAAAGCCGCGTATCGTGAAGTGCGGCGAAATCTCCAGCGGCTCCAGAGCGTTCACCGCACGAAAGTATTCCAGCGACTGGACGGCTTCCTCAGAGGTGTAAAGTGGCAGGGCCGGGGCGTGTTTGCTGAACCCCTTCTGGTTTGCGAAGGCCGCATCTTCCTCCTGTAGATGTCCGGAATCCGGCAGCACGATTTTGGCGAGATCCACGGTGGCCGAAGACGCCAGGATCTGGCCACGAAACCCGTCTTTCACCAGGCGCGGAATATAGCCAATGTGGTCGAGATGGGCGTGCGTCAGCACTAACCATTGTATGCTCGCGGGCGCGATGGGCAGTGGATTCCAGTTGCGCAGGCGCAGTTCCTTGGCGCCCTGAAAGAGCCCGCAATCGACCATCAGCCGCTCGCCGCCGGCTTCCAGCAAGTATTTTGAACCCGTAACGGTTCCAGTCGCGCCGAGAAAAGTTAGAGTAGCCATAGGTTTCTAGCTTGTAGGGAGATCGAGATGGTTCAACTCCGGCATGGGGAATGCTTCAGATTGTCTTTAGCCAAGCACAGCAGAAACGCCAGCACCTTGCACTTCGCCATAGGGGACATACCAGATGAGGGGCGTCGTATCAAATCACCACCGACTCCTGATACTCGCCGAAAACTCGACGTAGAGCATCGGAGATCTCCCCCACGGTGGCGTAAGCCTTGACGGCGTCGAGGATGGCGGGCAGCAGATTGCGATCGGTGCGCGCTGTCTCTTCCACGGCACGGAGCGTTGTTTCCACGGGCGCGGCGTCACGGCGGGCCCGCAGCTTGGCCAGGCGCTCCACCTGGGTGCGCTCGCTTTCGGGGTCGATGCGCAGGAGGGGCGGGGAGGTGCTGGTCTGGTCCACGTACTGGTTCACACCCACTACTGCGCGCTCGCCGGCTTCGATGGATTTTTGGTATTCATAGGCGGACTGCTCGATTTCGCGTTGCACGTAGCCCGACTCGATGGCGCGCCCCATGCCCCCCAAGGCGTCGATCTTGCCCAGGTATTCCCTGGCTTGGGCTTCGATCTCGTTCGTCAGCTTCTCGATGACGTACGACCCCGCCAGCGGGTCGATCGTATTGGCCACGCCGCTCTCCTCGGCCAGGATCTGCTGGGTGCGCAAAGCCAGAAGCGCGGAAGCTTCCGTGGGCAACGCCAGTGCTTCGTCGCGCGAGTTCGTATGCAAGGATTGGGTTCCCCCCAGCACCGCCGCCAGCGCCTGCAGCGTCACGCGCGCCAGGTTCACGTTGGGCTGTTGCGCGGTGAGCGTCGAACCCGCCGTTTGGGTGTGGAAGCGGAACATCCAGGAGCGTGGGTCGTGCGCTTTGAAGCGCTCGCGCATGAGCCGCGCCCACAGCCGCCGCGCGGCGCGGAACTTGGCGACTTCCTCCAGCAGATCGTTGTGCGCGTTTAAGAAAAACGAGAGGCGCGGGGCAAAGTCATCCACGGCCAAGCCCCGCTCGAGCGCGGCTTCCACGTAGGCGATGGCGTCGCCCAGCGTAAACGCCACCTCCTGCACGGCGGTTGAACCCGCTTCGCGAATGTGGTAGCCGCTGATGGATATCGTGTTCCATTCGGGAGCGCGCTCGCGGCAGAACTCGAAAATGTCCGTCACCAGGCGCAGCGCCGGGGCAAGGGGATAGATGTAAGTGCCGCGCGCAATGTACTCCTTCAGAATGTCGTTCTGGACGGTTCCGGAAAGCCGCCGCGGATCAACGCCCTGCTTTTCCGCCACGGCCAGATACAGCGCCAGCAAGATCGCGGCGGTGGCATTGATGGTCATCGACGTCGAGACGCGCTCCAGCGGGATTCCCTCCAGGAGCATTTCCATGTCTTCGAGCGAATCGATAGCCACCCCCACGCGCCCCACCTCGCCGCGCGCCAGGGGATGGTCAGAGTCGAGCCCGATCTGCGTGGGGAGATCGAACGCCACGGAAAGCCCCGTCTGCCCTTGCGAAAGCAGATAACGGTAGCGCGCGTTCGACTCGCGCGCCGTGCCGAAGCCCGCATACTGGCGCATGGTCCAGAGGCGGCTGCGGTAAAGCGTCGGATACACGCCGCGCGTGTAGGGATACTCGCCGGGATAGCCCAGTTCGCGCTCGTAGACCCACCCGGCCTGGTCCGCGGACGTGTAGAACCGCTTGAGCTCCAGACCCGAGCCGGTCATGAATTTCCGTTCCTTGCCGTCCTCTGAAGCCATCGCAAGCAACCTCGGCGGCCTGCCGCCGGGACGTCCTGGGTTGTGAAGAGGCGCTGCCAACGTGGCGGGGAAGAACGCCCACCGTGCCTGCCCGGGCGCAATGTCAGTGCACGTTTCGGGCTTTGGCAAAGGAGTAAAGGCAGAAGATGGCCAGCAGTATCGTGAATCCTCCCACCATGCTGAAGCGGACTAGGCCCATGTCNNGGAGCCTTCTGGTAGAACTCCCATTCCGAAAAAGTCACCGCCGCGCCGGCCACAGTCAAGAACATAAAGGCCAGCCCGATGAGCATGTGGAACAACCGCTGCGCGCTGAGAAACCAATATCTAAAAAGATTGCCGAGTCGACTCAAAGCCTTCCCTTCCTATCCCGCGAAGGTGCCGGATAACCGTGGGCCACCCTGTGCGCCATGGGCTGGATCGAGCGGCGCTCGCCTCGCCGTCGAGGCAATTCATATATGACCTCTCGAAGCCGCAGGGTCGCCCGCCCTTCATCTCAACAGGCCTTTGCCCGCGTCGCCTCCTGCCGGGCGCATTTCATCATCCGTTAGGTTATCGTAAGGACAAACGCCAGCGCAGTCAAATCTTGTCGGGGAGCGATTTGCGATTTCAGAGCGCCTCCGCCTCCGGGTACTCAGCTTTCCGCGCTCAGCATTCATCCCGCAGCGCGAGCTGAACCCTGCCCGCTTCTGCCTTTGCCGTCCATCTTCGGGTTTCGCGCACTTATCCATAACCGGAATTGATTTGACAATTGACAGCCCCTTTCCTATTCTGAATCGCTCTGGCTTAAACTGTCCTGGGCTTTCGGTACATGCCGCCAGTTTTGACGAGGTTCTTCCGAAGCCACATTCCATATCAAAAAAGGAAACGCCTTCATGCCCGGCCTAATCAAAGAAAGACTCTTCACTCCCGGCCCCACTCCGTTGCTGATGGAGGCACAGGCGCGCACACTCACAGCAGCCAATGTTCACCATCGCACCGAGGCGTTTCGGAAGATTCTGACGGAAACGCTCTCCTTGCTGAAGTACTACTACGATACGCAGAACGACATGCTGATTTTCTCGAGCTCCGGCACGGGCGCCATGGAAGGCTCCCTGACCAACCTCCTCTCGCCGGGCGAGCGTGTGCTGGTCGGCACGGCTGGCAAGTTCGGCGAGCGCTGGCTGGGACTCGCGCAAGCCTACGGCATCGAGGCGGTGAAGGTGGAGTCGCCCTACGGCCAGCCGGTGAACATTGAGGCGATGCAGCAGAAGCTCGCGACCGGCGGCCCGTTCCGCGCCGTGTTCATCCAGGCGACGGAAACTTCCACTGCCGTGATGAACGACGTGCGCGCGCTCGGCGAAACGGTAAAGAATTATCTCGAAACCGCGCTCGTGGTTGACGCCATCACCGGCCTCGGCACCTCCGAGCTGCGCATCGCGGAGTGGGGGCTCGATATCGTGGTGGGCGGCTCGCAGAAGGCGGTGATGATTCCGCCCGGCCTGGCGTTTGCGAGTGTCAGCGAAAAGGCCTGGGGGCTGATCGCGAAGTCCAAGCTGCCCCGCTACTATTTCGATTTCTTGAAGGAGCGCAAGAACCAGGCGAAGGGCGAGACCGCCTACACCCCGGCCACCACACTGATCATCAGCCTGCATGCGGCGCTCGAGTACATCCAGAAGATCGGCCGCGAGAACCTGATTGCGAACGCCGCACTGCTGGCGGAAGCCTCGCGCGCTGCGGCGCAGGCTCTGGGGCTGAAACTTTTTGCGGTTTCCTCGCCGGCCAACGCTGCCACCGCCATTTGCGCTCCCGCCGGCATGGACTCCGGCGCCATCGTCAAGGAGTTACGCACGCGCTTTGGCGCGATCATCGCCAACGGCCAGGGCAGCATGAAAGGCCAGATCTTCCGCTTGGCGCATCTGGGTTATTACGACATTTCCGATTTGTTCGCGGTTATCGCGGCGCTGGAAATTGCGCTGCTCAAGCTGGGGCAGAAAGTGGAGCTCGGTTCCGGCGTGCGCGCTGTGGAAGAAGTCTACTTGCGCCACGCGGCGTGACAGGTGGCGGCGGCTGTCATTCTGAGGGAGCTAAGCGGCCGAAGAATCCCCACAGTGAAGGGGAGGGGGTCTTCTCCCCTTGATGACCGAAATGCAGAGATCCTTCGCGGAGTTTATCCTGAGCGAAGCGAACGGGCTCAGGATGACAGTGGGAAAACCTTGGATTGTTCGTCACCGTGCGTTGTATTGCTGGTTGAAATCCTCTATCCATATTGGGAATCATGGCCATGAAAATTCTTATTGCTGATAACGTCTCTGAAAGTGCCGTGGAAATCCTGCGACAGGAAGAATCCTGGGACATCGTCTTCCTGCCCAAGAAGCCGGGCGCCACGGCCGCCGAGGAGATCCGCGACGCGGATGCGCTCGTCGTGCGCAGCGCCACGAAGGTCACGGCCCAACTCCTTGAGAATGCCAGCCGGCTGCGCGTGATCGGCCGCGCCGGGGTGGGCGTGGATAACGTGGACCTGGATGCCGCGACGCAGAAAGGCGTGGTGGTGATGAACACGCCGGGCGGCAACGCCGTGAGCGTGGCTGAGCACACGCTGGCGCTGCTGCTGGCGCTGGCGCGGCGCATTCCGCAGGCGGACGCCTCCATGAAGAAGGGTCAATGGGAGAAGAAGAAACTCCAGGGCATGGAGGTGCGCGGCAAGACGCTGGGCCTGGTGGGGCTAGGACAGATCGGGTCGGAAGTCGCGCGCCTCGCGAAAGCGCTGGAAATGCAAATCGTCGCTTACGACCCCCATGTCTCATCGCTTCTGGCGGGCGAGTTAGGTTTGAAGCTGGCCTCGCTGGAGGAGGTCCTGAAGACGGCTGACTTCCTCAGCCTGCATGCCTCCGCCACGCCCGAGACTTTCCACCTGCTCAACGCGCGGACGCTGGCGCTCACCCAGCCCGGCGTGCGCATTATCAACTGTGCCCGCGGCGAACTGGTCGAGGAAGGCGCACTGCTCACAGCGCTCGAGAGCGGGCACGTGGCAGGCGCGGCGCTGGACGTTTTCGAATCCGAACCGCCCCGCGACCTGAAGCTGGTGGGCCACCCAAACGTCATTGCCACGCCCCACATCGCGGGCTCGACGGAAGAGGCCCAGGAAATCGTGGGCATCCGCATTGCCGAGCAGGTGCGCGACTATCTCCGGCTGGGCGTGGCGCGCAACGCCGTCAACATGCCGGCGGTTTCCGCCGAGGAATTCAAGAAGCTCGAACCCTACCTCCAGCTCGGGGAAAAACTGGGGGCGTTTCTGGCGCAGATCGCCGGCGAAAGAGTCCGCGAGGTGCGCATCAGTTACGACGGCGGGTTGGCAGAACTGAACACGCACCTGGTAAAGAACGCCGTGCTCAAGGGAGTCCTCGCGCACGCGCTCTCCCAGCCCGTGAACCTGGTCAACGCCGGGGCGCTCGCACAGCAACGAGGCATGGAGGTGGCGGAACTTCGCAGCGGGCGGCGGGCGGCGTTCTCCAACTCGCTGGGGATCTCTCTGGCCACCGAAACGGAATCCGCCTCCGCCCTGGGCATGGTGGGCCTGCGCGGCACGCCCCACATTCTGGGCATCAACGAAATCGATATCGAAGCGCCCCTGCGGGGCGTCATCCTCTTTATCCGCAACCAGGATGTGCCGGGCGTGATCGGGCGGGTGGGCACAATTCTCGGCGACCGCAAGATCAATATCGCCACCTTTACCCTGGGACGTAACCCGCAAACACAGCAGGCCATCGGCCTGGTCAACGTTGACCATCGCGTACCCGATGAGGTGGTCGAGGAAATCCGTGCCATCCCTGCGGTGCGCACAGTGCGNNAAGATCAACACCAAGCGCGGGTGGAAATTCGACCAGTATTTCCGCGCTCGCGCCCCGGGCGTATGCGAAATGGGTGACGAAGGTTGGATTCGCAGCGCCTCGAGCCTGCGCTACCTGCGCGAAGAAGTGAAGCGCGGAGACCTTTTTCTTTGCTATGAGGTCGATCGCAAGCAGGCGGTGGGCGTGGCCCGCGCCGCTTCCGATGGCCGTGACGCCGGCCTGGGATCGCTTGTCGATTTCTGCCCGCCACGCGAGGCCGTGCGCCTCGAGAGTCCTCTCACCCGCAAGCCGGACCTTGACCACATTCTGGCCTTCAGCCCTCAACGCGGGCGCGGTACGGTGCAGAAGATCGACGCCGACGAATTCCGGCGCCTGCGCAGCATCATGCTGCGAAAAAATCCGGGTCAGGCGAGACAGTTGCGCCGCCTGCTGGGCGGCTGATAGCTGANNATTCAGCGCGAGGTCGTGGGCGGCACCACCACCTTCCTCGCGATGTCTTACATCATCTTTGTGCAGCCGGGCGTGCTGTCGCTGGCGGGAATGAACTTCCAGGCGGTGCTCACGGCCACCTGTCTTTCCGCAGCCGTTGCCACGTTGCTCATGGGGCTCGTGGCGAATTACCCCGTGGCGCTCGCGCCGGGTATGGGCGAGAACTTCTTTTTCGTCTATACGCTCTGCGGCGCCGTTCCCCTGGGGTTCGGCCTCACCTGGCAACAGGCGCTTGCCGCGGTGCTGCTGGCGGGGCTATTCTTTGCCGCCCTCACCCTCACCGGCCTGCGCGCGCATATTGTGAACTCCATTCCCAACTCCCTCAAATGCAGCATCGCGGCGGGCATCGGCCTTTTCATCACATTCATCGGACTCCAGTTTGGTGGGCTGGTCGCCCCCTCGCCCGGTACGCTCGTGCGCCTGGGCAATCTGCGGCAATCCGCCGTGCTCGTAAGCGTCCTGGGCGTGCTCCTGATGCTGGTGCTGCTGGGGTTCGGGGTGCGCGGCGCCATGCTGATCGGCATTCTCGCCACCACAGTCCTCGCCGCGCTCTTCGGCCTGGTGCATTATCAGGGAATATTCTCGGCCCAACTGCACCTCGAGCCGACGTTCTGGAAATTCGATCTGCGCGGCCTGCTCAGCGTTTCGCCCGCGCGCTTCGGCGCGGCAATTTTTGTGCTGTTCTATCTGGCGCTCTTCGACACGGTGGGAACGCTGGTGGGCGTGGGGCAGCAGGCAGGCTTGCTGCGGGATGGCAAGTTGCCGCGCGTCGATCGCGCGCTCTTCTCCGACGCCGTGGGGACAACCGTGGGCGCGGCCCTGGGAACTTCCACGATCGCCTGCTATATCGAATCCGCCGCAGGAGTTTCGGACGGCGCGCGCACCGGCCTGGCGAGCGTGGTGACCGGCCTGCTGCTCGCAGCTTCCCTCTTCTTCAGCCCGCTGGCGGCCATGATTGGTGGCGGGGTCAAGGTCGGCCCGGCGGTGCTCTATCCCACACTCGCGCCCGCGCTCATCGTGGTAGGCTCCATGATGCTCAAAACCCTGCGCGAGCTCAAATGGGATGACCCCACGGAATACCTGCCCGCCTTCCTCGTGCTGGTGGGGATTCCGCTCACCTTCAGCGTGGCCAATGGCATCGCCTTCGGGCTCATTTCCTACGCCGTCGGCAAGCTTGCCACCGGACGCTGGCGCGAATGCCCCACGCTCACTTACATCTTCGCCGCACTCTTCGTGGTGCAGTTCCTGATCCTCTAGCCACAATAGGGGCGGCGTGCTACACCGCCGCTGCGGCGTTCTGCGTGGCGCGCGCCTGCGTCCAGATTGCGAGATATGGTTTCAATTCGCTCATCATGGCCTGGAATTGCGGGAGGCTGAGTGACTGTGCGCCGTCGCTCATGGCTTTTTCCGGGCAGGGGTGGACTTCCACAATCAAGCCGTCCGCGCCGACGGCCACCGCCGCGCGCGCCAGCGCCGGCACGAGGCTTTGACGGCCCGCCGCGTGGCTGGGGTCAACGATCACCGGCAGGTGGGTCAGCTCATTGAGCACCGGCACGGCGGAGATGTCGCAGGTGTTGCGTGTGGCAGTCTCAAAGGTNNGACATCAGCAATTCCTTGATGGTCGAGCTCATGCCGCGCTTAAGCAGCACCGGCCGCGGGCAGCGGCCCAGCACCTTGAGCAGTGCGAAGTTCTGCATATTGCGCGCGCCCACTTGCACGATGTCCGCGTACTCTGCCACCAGCGGCACGTCCGCCTCGCTCATGACCTCCGTGACGATGGCGAGGCCGGTGGCCGCGCGCGCCTTGGCCAGCAGCTTCAGTCCTTCGACTTCCAGACCCTGGAAGTCATAGGGCGAGGTGCGGGGCTTGAAAGCGCCGCCGCGCAGGATCTTCCCGCCCACGGAGGCCACGAACTCAGCCGCGTCCATGATCTGCTTCTCGCTCTCCACCGCGCAGGGTCCGGCCATCACCACGAACTGATCACCCCCAATCGAGACGCCGTTGATGGGAATTCGTGTGCGCTCCTGCTTGAATTCCTTGCTCACAAATTTGAAGGGCGAGGAAATTCGCATGGCGCTCGCGACCCCGGGTGCAACTTCGATCGCTTCCAGGCAGTCCGTCACGTCGCCCCTCCCGATTACCCCGATGACCACGCGCTCCTCGCCCTGGATGGAGTGAACCTTATAGCCGAATTC
>PMYF01000520.1 GCA_003171295.1 Acidobacteriota bacterium
CACCTCGACGCCGGGCAACGCGGGCTTGCCCGCCTGCACCCAGGCAGTATACCAAAGCGAGCTCACGAAGAGGGCAGCGGCATTGAGCTGGCGCAGAGCCAGCGGGCCCGCCAGCCGCTCGAAGCGCGCGGGGAATTGCGGGTCGAGGTACCCGCCCGCCGCCGCCTCGCGGTCCGCGGAGAATATCACCTCGCGATTTGAATAGCTCTCCACCAGCTCGTGAAAAATTCGCGCCCGCAGATTCGGAACGAAGGCCGCCGGAGCCGGCCGCAGCGTCCAGCGGTCTGCCAGGTCGCGCACCAACTCGGTCTCAAAGCGCGCGTGGATTCCCCGCTGGTCCGTCAGTTGCCCATCATAGTTGATCAGAGTGTGCAGGGGCTGCATCAGGTCGGCAGCGTAATGCGCCGCGAAGACGGCGTCGTGGTCGGCCGCGTCCCAGCGGCGGCGACGCAAATTTTCGGCCAGGTGCAGCGTGTAGCGCTCAATCTCCCAGACGGAATCGCCATGTTTAAGTTCTGCAGGCGGCGAGCTCCATTGCCCGGCGACGAATCGCCGATCGAATTCGTGAAAGGGAAACCGGTCGTAAGCCTCAATCTCTGTGTAATGGTGCGGGCGCTCGGCTGGATCCTGGCGCGCCACCGTGTCGGGTTCCGACGCATGCTCCAGGAAATAGTTCTGGCGTGCCCGGAAGTATGAGCGCAGAGGCTCCGGTAAGGCCTCGATGGCCGCGGCGTTCACCCTCTGATGCCCGAGATCCCCCCAGGCCAGCGCGGACGGCGCCCCACAGAGGAGGATAAGGAGGAACAGAAGCGTTCGCTGCGCGGGGCGGATTGCTCCGCTGCCCTGTTTACACGCATGCGCAAGTTTCATCCGCTGGCTACTCAATCCTTTCCAGGATCACCAACGTGCTGTCGTAATCTCCCCGCAGGTCCAGGTTGAGCCCGTGCTGCATCAGGAACGAGCCGCTCAACACCGGCTGTTGTTCCACCACCTTTTCGTCAAGGCGCTTGACCCGGTACAAGGCGTTCGCATCGAGCCCGCGCAGGCAAAGGGCAGGAAGCGGGCGCACGTACTGCTGGGAATGAAGGAAAGCAAACAAGACCGCCTGTTTCCCATGGGCGGAGATGTACTGATTTGCGGTCAGCGCCCCTTCGCGCGGGGAGCAGAGCCGGTAGAGATCGCCCTGCTGAACCGTCTCGCGGATACTCTTATAGGTCGAGATCATCCGGGCAGCCAGCGCAAAATCTTCCGGGGACCACTTGTTCAGGTTCGCGCCGATTCCGAGTGCGCCCTGCATGGCGACGAGAAAGCGGTACGAGAGCGGCGTGGAGCGTCCGTTCAGGTTAGGCACGTCAGTGACCCAGGCAGACATGACCTTGGGAGTGTAGGCAAGACTGAAGCCTTCCTGGATGCCCAGGCGGTCAAAGGCCTCGGTGTTGTCGGAGGTCCAAACGATGTTGACACGCTCCAGGATGCCCAAATCCACGCGTCCACCGCCGCCGGAGCAAGCTTCAATGTCGAGGCTGGGATGCCGGGCGCGCAGGCGGTCGATAATCTCATATACGTTGCGAACGTATTTCACCCAGATTTCTTTCTGCTCGGCCAGGGGTGCTTCCGGCCAGCCCGGCTCGCCGAAATGCCGGTTCATATCCCACTTGATGTATTTGATTTTGTTTTCGGAAAGTATCTTGTCCAGCACGCCAAAGATGTACTCCTTCACGTCCTCGCGGGCCAGGTTAAGTACGAGTTGATTGCGAGCCTCGCTACGGGGACGGCCCGGGAAGTTCATCGCCCAGTCAGGATGCTGGCGGTAAAGGTCGCTGTCAGGATTCACCATCTCCGGCTCGAACCACAGACCAAAATCCATGCCCAGGCTGTTAACGTAGCGGATGAGCGGCTGGAGCCCGTGAGGAAACTTCTGCGGGTTCACGTACCAGTCACCCAGGCCCGCGTGGTCATCGTTGCGCTTGCCAAACCAGCCATCGTCCATCACGAAAAGTTCGACGCCGAGCTTGGCGGCTTTCTCGGCCAGGACCTTCTGCCCCGCCTCGTCCACGTCAAATGTCGTCGCTTCCCAGGAGTTATAGAGCACCGGCCGGACCTCGGGATGAGCACGGTCCGGAAGGATTTGGTCGCGTTCGAAACGATGTAGCAACCGTGAGGCTTCGCCAAACCCCCGGCTGGTGAAACCACCGTAATAGGGCGGAGTGCCCAGACTTTCGCCCGGCTGGAGCGGCCAGGAAAAATCAAAGTCGTTGTAGCCGCCCGTAACGCGCACCTGATGGGCAGCGGGGGTTTCTTCCACCACCAACTTCCAATTGCCACTCCAGCCCAGCGCCCCGAACCACACGCGGCCCTGCTCTTCGTCCGCCTCACCCCCCGCGTCGATGGCAAACCACGGATTCAAATTGTGGCTGGTGTTACCACGTCTGCTTTCCAGAACCTTCTTGCCGGGATGGATGGCTTCGCGAATCAGCTGGGTTTCGTTCGCCCAACGTCCGGTCAAGTAGGTGAGCCGGTACCCTTCGCCTTCCGGCACATACCAGACGCCCGACTGCGCGCCTTCCACGGTCACAATCTGCGGCGTGTGGTTCTCAATCACCGCCTGTTTGCAGATGATGTCTTCTCCAGGAAATACCTTATAGATAAGTTTCACAAAAAGATCATATTGAATATCTTTCAGGCGGATCTCCAGCGTGTCGCCGCGAATCTCCTGCGAGGCATATTTCAGCACGAGGTCACGAACTCCCGAAGCAAGCGTCACCTTCAAAGCGGGTTCGTTGTAATACCGGCCCCCCCAACCAGGGTATTCAAGGTTGGTCATGGTTTCGCTGGAATCAAACGAGACGTGCTCGGCATGGGAACGCGCAGCGGAAAGGTCGTGGTCACTCGTGAGCTTCCCTCCCCAATAAAGAGTCTGCAACTCCCCTCGCTCATTGAGTCCCATCACGTAAGTGGTGCGGCCGGTACCGAGAACCCACACCCGGAGATCGGGCACGTATCGTACCGGAGCGCTGTTCATCGCCCCCTCCAGCGCCCGCAGAGGGGTGCACAGCAATGGAAACATCAACGCGCCCCACAACGCCGGCTGGCGATTACGGGAATGTTTGGCAGTGCGTAACATATTGAGGCCTCAGGTGCACAGATTCGCGTTAGGCAAAGTGAACGCGCGAGTATACACCCTGACGGGCGTCATTAGTGGAGATGAAGATGAGGCAGCGCCGGAGGGAGTCCCGCAATTTACGCCGCGAGCTGAGATCGCCTCTGGGAGGACTATGAAACAACCGGAGAGAATCCGTTCCTTCCCTTCAGGTGGTTCCACCCGCCGCCTGACTTTCAGTCAAATGCCAACTTACTGGCCGGAGCTCGATATCCAATT
>PMYF01000945.1 GCA_003171295.1 Acidobacteriota bacterium
CCAACCTTATAGATGCGCCATCCGCGACCGGAAGAATGTCCGTGGTCAAGCTACAATAACTTTGCGCTGGACAAAGAACAAGTCGAACGCTGCCGCATGCCAATCGATTATGTTCATTTACCGGAATCGTACCGCGTCTGACCCAAATGCCCACGGCACAAAGACCGTGCCGTGGCTACCCGCTTTCAAACAGGGCACATCCCCCGCCGGGGATCCGGGGGCCGACGCAGACCGACAGGTACCTACTGCCTACGCGCCACGATATACTAAGACACGCGGAGAAACCGAGGAAGTCCCAATGATAAATCCCGAGGCGACCGGAGCAGCCAACGCTTTGGCGCAAGGCTTTGCGTGGTTCAATCAAGCCGGGGCATGTAAGAAAGCAAAATGATCAAATGCGGCAACAAGAACGCTTGGCGGGAGAGTGTATGGAAGATCTTGATGCGGCGCACAGGTCATACCCATGGCTAAGGGTCCCGGTGGTATTTCTCATACATCAGTTTCTTGGCACTTGGGGGGTGTTTCTAGCCGCCCCCTGGGTGCTTATGTTTCTCGGCGAAGTAGGCTGGCACTTCGGCTTGAAGACCTACATGGCCCAAACCCAATGGGTACTGTACGGAACCCCTTTTTTCCCCGCGCATGTAGTTTTAGCCCTGGTTGTCGGATGGGTCCTTGGAGGCACGCGCAGGCACCAATCCATGCTCTGGGTTTGGATCCTTCCTTTCGTGTCTCTATGCACCGCGTACATTGGATTTCCTTTGATCGGTACCGGCTCGGCCTTAGCGTGCGCGTCCCTTGGGGTTTCCTCCAAGCTTGAGTATTCCTGGGCATATTTTGGAGTTCATTCCTTCCAGCAGGCAGTCAGGATCTCATTGCTCTACTCGGCCACCGCCTATTCCTTCGGGGCGTTGTTGGTGCGCAAAGCCGTGCGCATGGCCGCCTTCTTTGAAAGCATGAGAAGCCTCCGTAATATGCGGCTCATTTTCTTAGTGGGCCTGCCTTGGCTCTGCCTTAGATTCTTGCTGACTTGGCAATCCGTAAGTACCCAACATCCCGAGCTGCGATCGTCCGCTGGTCTGCACTTTTACCTCCGGGGTTTATTTGTCGTGAGCATATTTGTAACGTTCGTTTTTGCGATTGCGATAAGTCTCATAGGACGGCGATTTTTCGTAACTCGCTTCTTCTTAAACCCCAGCGAATCACCCCGCGAATAATAGAGCGGGTCGCGTGTGGCGCATACGTCCCGGCGGTTTTTGTTGGGGTGTATGCGACCCAGGGACGATATAATGTTCGGGTGTCTAACCTAAAGCACTATTACGGCCCCAATCATCTGCATTCTTTGACCACCACTCCGTATCGTCGCGCGGGTACTTGTGTCATTTTCGAGACACGGGTGCTCCCAGCCACGGTCATTCCCGCGAAGGCGGGAATCTACTCCCCAAGCCATAGGAAATGTGCCGCCGACGGACTGGATTCCCGNNTTCGCGGGAATGACCAGTGTTTCAAAAGGGATCCCATTCCAAATGACTCCAGCGCCGCCATCCCTCTTTGCTAGACACTTCCTTCCTGCGTTCTCTATAATGATTTGTTTATCCTCACGACGGAGGACGCATGGAGAAGGCCCCGGACCTGAAGCACACAATCAACCTGCCCAACACCTCATTCTCGATGAAAGCGAACCTGCCCCAGAACGAGCCCAAGTGGCTGGCGCGGTGGACCCAGGAAGATCTCTACGGTAAGATTCGCGCGGCGCGCCAGAGTGCGCCGCTTTTCACGCTGCATGATGGTCCCCCGTACGCCAACGGGCGCATCCATCTGGGGACGTCGCTCAATAAGATCCTCAAGGACTTCATTGTGAAGTCCAAGACGCTGGAGGGCTTCAACGCGCCCTACCTGCCCGGTTGGGACTGCCACGGGTTGCCCATTGAGATCAATGTGGACAAGGAACTGGGTCCGCGCAAGGCCCAGATGAGCGCCGTGGAAGTGCGGCGCGCCTGCCGCCGCTTTGCGGAAAAGTTCGTGAGCATTCAGCGGCAGGATTTCATTCGGTTGGGCGTGCTCGGCGAGTGGGATAAGCCCTACCTGACGATGGGTTTTGAATATGAGGCGGACACCGCGGAGGCCTTTCTGGCTTTCCTGCGCGGGGGCTACGTTTACCGGGGGAGGAAAGCGGTTTACTGGTGCATCGCCGACAAGACGGCGCTGGCGGAAGCCGAGGTGGAATACGAAAACGATCGCAGCCCGTCGATCTACGTGCGCTACCGCGTGCTGACCGACCCCGCCACGCTCCACCCCGCGCTTCGAGGGCGCAAGCTCTGGGTGGTGATTTGGACCACTACGCCCTGGACTCTGCCCGCCAGCATGGCGGTGGCGTTCCATCCGGATTTTGAGTACGTTGTGGCCAGTGGTGAAGACGGCGGTAGCGACGCCTACATCCTGGAGAGCCGGCGCCACGGTCCGGTACTGGAGGAGACCGGCCTCGAAGCCTCCCGCATCCTGGCGCGCCTCCCCGGCAGGAAGCTAGAGCGGGTGGAGTTTCAGCATCCGTTTCTGGATCGCCGCATCATCGGCGTTTTAGCCAATTATGTTACCGCCGAAGACGGCACCGGTTGTGTGCACACCGCTCCCGGCCACGGCCGCGAAGACTGTCAGACCGGAATGCAATATGGAATTGATATTTACTGCCCGGTGGACGAGTCCGGGAAGATAACGGAGGGCTTACCGGAATACGTGGGCAAGAAGGTGTTCGAGGCCAACGCGCCCATCGTCGAGCTGCTGAAATCGCGCGGCGCGTTGGTGGGCGAGGCCGGTTGGCTCACGCACTCTTATCCACATTGCTGGCGGTGCCATAATCCCATCATTTTCCGCGCCGCCGAACAATGGTTCATTAACATCGATCACCAGGGGCTCCGCGCGCGGGCCCTGGAGGAGATCAAGAAGACGAAGTGGACGCCCACCTGGGGTGAAGACCGCATCTCCAACATGATCGCCGAGCGGCCGGACTGGTGCATCTCGCGGCAGCGCGTTTGGGGGGTGCCGATCACGGTCTTTCACTGCGACGATTGCAAAAAGCCCATTATGGATGCGAGCCTCGCCCAGCCGGCAATCGAGCTATTTCGGAAGGAAGGCGCTGACGCTTGGTATGCGCACTCGGAGGCTGAGCTGCTGCCGCCGGGAGCCCACTGCCCCCAATGTAAAGGGACGAAGCTGCGGCGCGAAATGGATATTCTGGACGTTTGGTTTGACTCGGGGTCCAGCCAATATGCGGTCCTGGGCCGGCGGCCGGACTTGCCCTGGCCTGCTGACGTGTATCTGGAGGCGGGAGACCAATACCGGGGGTGGTTCCATAGCTCGCTCCTCGTGGCCCTGGGGACACGCGGGTCGGCGCCCTATCGCCAGGTCCTGACGCATGGCTGGGTGCTGGATGCACAAGGCCGCGCCATGTCGAAGTCAATCGGCAACGTGATTGAGCCGATGGAGGTCATCAAGACCCACGGCGCGGAGATTCTCCGCCTTTGGGCAGCCTCCGTGGAGTTTGGTGAGGACGTTTCGATCTCCCCGGAGATGCTGACTCGTCTCTCGGAGGCTTATCGCAAGCTGCGCAACACCTTCCGTTACTGCCTCGGGAACCTCTACGATTTCGATCCCGCAAAAGACTCCGTGGACGCCGGTCAACTGGAGGAAATCGATAGCTGGGTGTTGCTGCGCACCGCGGAACTGACCGAGCGCGTCCGCGCCGCGTACGCAGATTATGCCTTTCACAAGGTCTATCGCGGCGTGTATGACTTCGCCACCGTGGACTTGAGCGCCTTCTATTTTGACATTTTGAAAGATCGACTCTACACCTCGCCCGCGCGTTCCGTGCGGCGCCGGGCGGCCCAGACCACGCTTTACCGAATTGCCGACGCGCTGGTGCGCCTCGTGGCTCCCCTGCTTTGCTTCACCGCGGACGAAGTCTGGTCCCACCTTCCAGGTCCTCAGGGGCGCGAGAAAAGCATCCACCTGGCCCAATTCATCGCGCCCACCGACCTGCGCGCGGGCTTGCCTGAAACGCACCTGAAGCGTCTGGATAACTGGCCGCGCCTGATTGCCATACGGAATGAAGTGCTGAAGGCTTTGGAAGGCGCGCGGCAGGAAAAGTTTATCGGGGGCTCGCTGGAGGCCTCCGTGCGCCTGGCAGTCAGCGGGGACCTCGCGGCGCTGGTGGAGGAGTATGCCGCTCTCCTGCCAGGGCTTTTTATCGTCTCTCGCGTGGCGATCAGCAACCAACCCGTGGAAGGGGCGCGGGTGACCGAACTGCCCGGTCTGAGCGTGAAAATTGAGAAGGCGCCCGGCCAAAAGTGCGAACGCTGCTGGAATTACTCCGAGCAGGTTGGAAAGGATTTGCGCTACCCCACCGTGTGTGAACGCTGCTCGGCCGCGCTCAAGGAAATAGAGGCGGCAGGGTGACGGTGCCGCCGTGGCTTGGCGGCCGAGGGAAAATGCGTCCGTGATCTGCTGCGGAGCAACGAATGCAGAGCCTCTTCCTTTGGCGGCGTTCCGTTAAGCGTGACTCTGGCTATGTCTTCTGTAGTGCGAGCCCGGCCCCAAACATTCTCGTGGATTCTTTCCGCCCTGATCGTGGGCGGAGTCGCCGCCGGCGATCAAGCGACCAAGGCTCTGGTGGTGCGCCGCATTCCCGAACACGTCGTAATTCCAGTGTTGCCAGGATTCTTCAATCTGATCCATAGCACGAACACGGGGGCGGCATTCGGACTCTTTTCGGAGTCACCGGCGCCCTGGAAGACGATGCTGCTCATCGTCGTTTCCGCCGTCCTGCTGGTCACGGTGGTGGCCATGCTATGGAGAGCCCGCAACGTTCGATGGCTGACCAGCGTGGGGCTTGCCTTGATCCTGGGAGGTGCTCTGTCCAACCTGCTTGACCGCATCCGATTTGGCCAGGTCGTGGATTTTCTTGATTTCTACTATCGCAGTTATCACTGGGCCACCTTCAATGTCGCAGATAGCGCGATTGTGATCGGCGCCGGTTTCCTGACCGTCCAAGTCATCTTTTGCGATTGACCTTCCGGATTCGACCTCGAAAATTGCGCTTGGCGCGCCGGGCAGCTATGCAGGTCCGAGGCATGGACCACTTATGACCGTGACCCGAGAGTTCATTGCTCCCGCTGCATCGGCAGGTGAACGCCTGGATGTTTTCCTGGCGCGGCAAATGCCGGATTGGAGCCGCAGCCAGATCCAGCGCTTGATTCGCCAGGGACTGGTCACGGTTGACCGGGCGCCGGCGCGCAAGGGCGGGGAGCAGGTGGAGCCAGGAGCGCATATCGAAGTCCAGGCGGAACGCCAGGAGACGCGCGCCACACCTGAAGACCTTCCCCTGGATGTGGTTTATGAAGACGCAAACCTGCTGGTGGTCAACAAGGCTGCGGGCATGATCGTGCATGCTGGCGCGGGCGTGAAATCCGGAACCCTGGTGAACGCACTGTTGCACCACGTTGCGACATTGTCGGGCGCGGGCGGTGAATTTCGGCCGGGCATTGTCCATCGGCTGGATAAGATGACTTCGGGCTTGGTAATTGTGGCCAAGACGGATGCGGCCCACCGCCATCTAAGCCAGCAATTCAAGTCCCGGGAAGTGCACAAAACCTACGTGGCGCTTGTGCACGGGCGAGTCGAGAACCAGCATGGTGAGATGACTCAGCCCGTGGGGCGTGACCCGGTGCGTCGCACCCGCATGAAGGCCGGCGGTATCGCCGCTCGTGACGCATTGACTCGCTACCGGGTGGTCCGGCGCTTTCCCCATTTCACCCTGGTCGAAGCAGAACCGCAGACCGGGCGTACCCACCAGATCCGGGTGCATTGGGCTTCCGCCGGCCATCCCGTGGTCGGTGACCTGACCTACGGGGCTCCCGCGAAGCTGCGGGTGGGGGGAAGGGAAGAGGCAACGCTTTCGCGCACTTTTCTGCACGCCGCAAAGCTGGCGTTTGCTCACCCGCTCACTGGCGAACCGCTGACGTTTGTGGCACCATGGCCCGCAGAGCTTGCGGCATTCCTGCAACGAATTGAAGACTACGACCGCTGAGCGCGATTGGAAGGGCGGGGCTTTACAGGCTGCGGAAAAACCGCCAAAGCTGTCATCCTGAGGAGCCGCAGGCGAGGAAGGACCTCTGCATTTGCCTGATTCTACAAATGCAGGGGTTCTTCGCTTCGCTCAGAATGACAGTACCTCGAGTGTTTGCGCAGCCTGTCTGAAGCCACGGATGCATCACAATGACGATTCTCGATCGCTTCAGATTGGACGGCAAGGTCGCGCTGGTGACCGGATGCAAGCGCGGCATCGGCAGGGCAGCAGCGGTCGCCCTCGCCCAAGCTGGTGCGGATATTGTGGGCGTAAGCAAATCGCTGGAAGCGAGCGACAGTGACGTCGAGAAGGCCGTGGTGGCGGAGGGCCGCCAGTTCCGAGCTTACCGCTGCGATTTTCGAAACCGGCAAGCCGTCGCGGAGTTCGTCGGGCGCGTGACGGCCGATTTTCCAGCGATCGATGTGCTGGTCAATAATGCCGGGGTCATTCTGCGCAGGCCGGCCGCCGAACATCCGGACGAGTACTGGGATGAGGTCATGGAGGTGAACCTCAATTCCCAATTCATTCTCAGCCGCGAGGTGGGCAAACAGATGATCGCGCGTGGCTCGGGGAAGATTATCTTCATTACCTCTCTGCTGGCGTTTCAGGGCGGAATCCTGGTTCCCGGCTACGCGGCTAGCAAAGGTGGCATTGCGCAGCTCACCAAGGCACTGGCCAACGAATGGGCTGGTAGGGGCGTGCAGGTCAATGCGATTGCCCCGGGATATATCGCTACAGATAACACCGTGGCGTTGCGGGCTGACGCGGAAAGGAATGCTGCCCTCCTCGCGCGTATTCCCGCGGGTCGTTGGGGAGCACCCGAAGATTTGCAAGGCGCAGTGGTTTTCCTGGCATCGGGCGCATCCGACTATGTGAGTGGGACGATTCTGGTGGTGGACGGAGGCTGGCTGGCAAGGTGACCGCGCCGCCGGCCACCGGCGCAGGCCAATTTGCACGACACATCTGGCGCAGTGCGCGCGGCGGCTGTATAATCGCACCTCGCTTCGATACAAAACAAACGGCAGATACTCGCAGAGCGGTGACGGCCCTACGAGGTTTACAAAATTCGGTGACGGAGGCGTGGGTTTATGAATCCAATGAATCGCAGAGATTTCATGCGGCGCTCGGGAATGGCCGCCACAGCCGGATCGGTGGCGCTACGCAGCGGCGGCAAAGTCTTGTGGGCATCGTCGCCGGGTCCCGCTTCGGTTCCGCCCAGCGACCAAGTGCGCCTGGGCGTGATTGGCATGGGCGCGCGGGCATTTCAAGACACTTACAGCTTCAGCGTAACGCCGGGCGTTGAGCTTGTGGCGGCGTGCGATGTCTATAAAGATCGTCTGCTACGCGCCCGGGAGGTGTTCGGAGAGAAACTTGAGACTACGGGTGACTATCGGAAGATTCTGGACCGTAAAGATATTGACGCCGTGCTGATCGCCGTGCCCGATCACTGGCACAAGAAGATGATTATCGACGCGATGGATGCCGGCAAGGACGTCTACTGCGAAAAGCCCATGACTTACGAGATTGCCGATGGCACGGCAATCATCGAGGCCGAAAAGCGCACCGGCCGGATCCTACAGATCGGCAGCCAGTGGGTGAACTCACCTCTCACGGAACTTGCAAAAAAGTGGATTGAGGAGGGCCGCTGTGGGCAAATCACGCTGGTGAAGGCGTGGGAAAACCGCAACACACCCTCTGGCGCGTGGTTCTATCCCATCGCTGCGGATGGGAACGAAGAGACGATCGATTGGAAGGCTTGGCTGGGGCCGGCGCCCCAGCGGCCATTCGACGCCCGGCGCTTTTTCCGTTGGCGCTGCTACTGGGATTATTCCGGCGGATTGCAGACCGACCTGGTGGTGCATCACCTGAACACTCTGCATTACCTGATGCATGAGCCCTACCCGCGCAGCGCGATCACTTATGGCGGCGGTTATCGCTGGAATAAAATCTATCCCGAGATGGAAGTCCCGGACGTGGTGCAGACGCTCTTCGAATATCCGAATTTCACCTACAACGTTTCGCTGACGCTCAATTCCTCCAGCCAGGGTTTTGGCGCCTATTTTATGGGAACCAAGGGTACGATTGAGATCAGCGAAGTGGCTCTTTCATTTTATCCGGATGACCCCGTCGACGATGCAGCCTGGGTCGTGACCACGTGGCCGCAGAAGATGCAGGACGAGTGGGTAAAACAAAATAACTTTGTCAGCACCAGCCAGGAGTGGGCGCGCGGAACCTGCGCGGCACGGGAAGCAAACGAGCACTACGATGTGATCGGTGATCCGACTGATCTGCACGCGAAAGCCTTCGTCGACTGTGTGCGCGCGCGAAAGAAGAGCAAGGAGTCCGCTGTGGAAGGCCACAACGCAGCGGCGGGCGCCCACCTTGCCAACATGTCGTACCGCAACGGCAGCCGGAAAGTCCTTTGGGATGGGAGGCAGGCTAAGCTCGCGTAACCAGGGCGCTGGCGCCAGGGATTTGCTCTCCCGGGGCTCCGGCGGGGGCATTCAGAGGCGACCGAAATTGACCATACAGAAGACGGTTTCGTGGATTTTGGGCGCGCTCATTTCTGCGAGCTTGGGGGGTGTTGTTGTGTTTGCGCAAACTTCGGGCAAGATCCGCATCCTTTACGTAGGAGATTCATCCGTTACCCTGGGCGCCATGGGTGCGGGTAGCAATTTTTCCTACAGCCAGAATGGCGTGCAGATTGAAGTGGCCGCGGAGAAGATCCTGAACGCCTGGCGCAAGAACCCCCGATTTGAAGTGAGTTACCTGACCGGGTGGGATGCGCTGGCGCAGTTCCCGGAAACGCCCGAGGCGCTGCACCGCTACGATGTCGTGCTGCTGAGCGACGTCGACAGCGATTCACTGGTGCTCTACCCGACGGAGCGATCGACGCACGCACCTATGGGACCGAACCGGTTGAAATCAATCCGGGAATACGTGCGGCAGGGAGGGGCGCTGGTGATGATCGGGGGGTACTCCACGTTTACGGGACGTCATAATAGCGGAAACTACCACGGCACCCCCGTGGAAGAGGCCCTTCCGGTCAATTGCCTAGCGGTAAACGACGATCGCATGGAAACGCCGGAGGGCGTCACGGTGGAGGTGAAGGAGGCGCAGCACCCAATTCTGCGCGGGATCGAGTGGACGCCCAGCCCCGTTTTCAACGGCTATAACCGCCTGGAGGTGAAGAAGGGCGCGGAGGTGCTGGCCAGTTTCAAGGAGACGGGTGACCCCCTGGTGGTGGTCGGGACTTTCGGCAAAGGCCGGTCAATGGCTTTTGCCTCCGATATCGCTCCCCACTGGGGTGCGGGCTTCCAGGAGTGGAAGTATTACCAGCAGTTTTGGGAACAGGCGCTGTATTGGCTGGTGTCGCGATAGCGAGTTCGAGGAAACCCTGAAGTTAGGAATGAGGAGGATAAGATGAAAAAGGTAATGATCATGCTGGTGAGTGCGCTAATGGTGGCTATCTTTGCGGTCTCGGCCTTGGGGCAGGGCAACCCGCGGGGCACTGCGAAGCTGGTCCTTAAGGGGAAAACGGTTTCGGTTGAGTATGGACGGCCCTCCCTGAAAGGGCGAAGCGTGGACGAACTCTTAAGCCAGTTGAAGGTCGGAGACGTCTGGCGCCTGGGAGCGGATAAGTCGACGACCTTTTCCACGGGTATCGATCTCGCCTTCGGCGACACCACGGTGCCGGCCGGGGACTATAGCCTGTGGATGGAGAAGCAAGCGGACAATTCCTGGAAGCTGGTCTTTAATAAGCAGCACGGCCAGTGGGGGACCAAACATGATGCGGCGCAAGACGCGGCGTCGGCGCCGTTGAAGCAATCGCAGGCCGCCAAACCCGCGGAGATGGTAACCATCACGTTGGCAAAAGCCGGACCGGGCGGCGCCATTACTATCGAATGGGGCAGCATGAGAGCGACCGCCGACTTTTCGGCAAAATAAGAGCCAACCAGGGTCGGAAGAACCAGTCGCAGTATGATGTTCGAATTCGGACGAACGAGCCTGAACACCTTGCGGGCGGGCCTAGGGGTAAACATGCGCTATCGGAGGCTGGGACGTACGGGATTGAAGGTCTCAGATATTTGTCTGGGCACCATGACTTTCGGAAGCCTTTCCGGCGGCCACCGAGTGCCCGGGTGCGATGAGAAGGAATCCCTGGCGATTCTGAACGCCTACCTGGAGCAAGGCGGCAATCTTGTTGACACCGCCGACGGCTACGCGGACGGCCGCTCCGAGGAAATCATTGGCAAGGGTTTGAAAGGCCGGCGCGACGATGTGGTCCTGGCCACGAAGATTTTCTTCCCCGCGAGTCCCGGGCCAAACCACAAAGGGCTTTCGCGCAAGCACATTCTGGAGGGGATTGAAGCCAGCCTGCGCCGTCTGCAGACGGAATATATCGATCTTTACCAGGTGCATTGTTTTGATTCGCGCACACCGTTGGAGGAGTCACTTTCGGCCCTCGATTCACTGGTGAAGCAGGGCAAGGTGCGCTACCTGGGATGCTCGAATTTCGGGGCGTGGCAAATTGCCAAAGCCTTGGGGATTTCGGAACTCCATCATTATGCGCGGTTCGATTGCCTGCAGCCACAGTACAGCCTGGTATGCCGTTCGATTGAACGCGAGATCTTGCCCCTCTGCCGCGCCGAGGGGTTGGGTGTCATTGCCTGGAGTCCTCTGGGTGGCGGTTTCCTGAGCGGCAAGTATCGTTCCGGTGCGGCGGCGCCACCGTTATCACGGCTGGCGGAATCTGACCCTGCCACGCGCATCTGGGTCGAGCGTTTTCTCACCGCGCAGAACTTTCGCGTTTTGAGCGCTCTCGACGATTGTGCCGCGCGTGTGGGAAAGACGCTGAGTCAGGTGGCCATCGCGTGGCTGCTCGCCATGCCCGGCGTGACGTCAGCTATCATCGGGGCACGCAATCTGCAGCAGTTTGAAGAGAACCTGGGTGCGAGTGGATGGGATCTTCCCTCTGAGGAGTGGAAGAAACTCGACACAGCCAGTGCCGTGCCACTTGAGTACCCTCAGGATTTTCAATCCTGGGTTGAATCGCTGATCCACGGGGACTTGGACACAGGGTAGCCCCACGCAGGCGATGCCCGGGATGGGGCATCTTGTCATATGGCGTTGCTTTCCTGGACTCGACCGCGAGTTAAATTATGAAACTTTTCTCTGCCGTAAGGTGTCTCTATAAGTGGAATAAATTCTTCGGAGGTGTTAGGCGATCCCATGGTTATCATAGCAGTGTTTGGTGGTCTGGTTATTGGTGGTGCGCTATTTGCCGTGCTCAAGAACAGTAGCAGTAAGTCAACGGACAGCAAATACACGAAATTGGACATTGGGTAACCCCGGGATCCCGCCAGAACGGTTCTGTCCCGAGTAGGCTAAACCTTCCCCAAGACCTTGCAAGGCAATACATGGAGGAGAGGACGCAGGAGTGTCTGCCGTCGCCAGACGCGTCCCCGCCTCTGTCTTCTTCACCTTCTGGAATGTTGAAGAGCGTAGTTTCGTATGCGAAGATGGATGATGTTCAGGCAACGCCCGCGCCTGCAACCTGCGACCATAGGTCCCCACTGGTAGTTCCCGGAGGCAAATGCGGTGTGTAATCCGCGACTCGACGTCATCCTTTGCCCAACTGATTTCAGCGCACACTCGGCGGCGGGATTGCGCGTGGCGGGAGGCCTTGCGCGAGCTTTTCAGGCGCGCGTGGTGCTGCTGCATGCGCAACGCCTGGAAGTGCCGGTGTATTTCACGAAGGCACAAGCGCGGGCCCTGAAAGCGCAGTTGCGACGAAGCGCGCGGACGGCCTGGCGTTACGTGAATGATTTTGCGGACCAATACCTGGTTCGGGGAGTGCCCCACACGATTTTGCTGCTCGAGGAAGATCCCGTCGAAGCAGTATTGCGCGTTGCGAAAGAACTCCATGCGGGCCTGGTGGTGATGGGGACGCACGGGAGGACGGGACTGGCGCGCCTCCGCTTGGGTTCGGTGATGGAGAGCGTCCTGCGGCAATTAAGCGTGCCAGCGCTCACGGTGGGCCCGCGCCTCCGGCCCTCGCCGCGCCTGGCGAGGATTCGGCGCATTCTTTGCCCGGTGAATTACAGCGATCTGGCGCGCAAGGCATTGGAGTACGCTGCCGGACTGGCGCAGAAGACCGGCGGGGAGTTGCTGGTAACGTATGTCCTGGAGCACCACAATGATCAAGCCGGGAGTGACCCGGTGCGAAGGCTCCAGGCCTGGGTGCCGGCTGAGGTTCGCCGCCGCTGCGCTGTGAAAGAGTCCATCTTGGAAGGCATCGCGTCGGAGCAAATCGCGGGGGAGGCACACCATTGGCGGGCCGACTTGATTGTATTAGGGGCACACCCGCGAAGTTTTGCTGACACTGTCCTGTTCGGGTCGACGACAGAACTCGTCATCCGGAACGCACGCTATCCAGTAATATCGGTAATTCAAAAATAGCCCACTTCCGCGCTGCCTGCCCATCCGGGAGGGGAACCGCGCGGCTGTTGACTTGCACGTTCATCAAGCCTGCGGGTCTTTAACCGGCACCAGGCGCAAGGCGTTACCAGCCAGAATCTTGGCAAGCACCGCCGGCGGCAGGTTCAGTGAAACCAAGAGGTCGTAGAGCTTGTTGTTGAAATCGTCCCGGCCGAAGAACATCCGGTCCTGGTAGTCGATGAGAAACTTGCGGGTGAAGTCCAAATTGCGGGTGAGCGCGGTGAGGCCTGAGCCTGCGGAGAGATCACAATTAAGGTTGGGGTACTTGCCGAGGTAATCCAAGAGGCGGCCCCGGCCCACCACAGGCTTGCCGGCAGGGTAGGCCTCCGATTCGTGGTCAGCATCGGCGGAGATTTCCCGCCAGAAACCTGGGGCATGGCCCAGAAACTGGGTCTGCGGGCATAGTCGTAGCGGGGCCTCCATATTTTCGAGCCCGCCTCCGTACCACCATTGCCAGTCGCTCGGCACTCCCATTCGTGGGAAGGTCACGTCGAGGTGGAAAATCACCGGCAGGCCTAGTTCGCCACAATAGTGGAAAAGCCTGATCGCATCGGGGTCGTCATACCGCATGCGGAGCTTGAATTCACCAAACACCCGTACGCGGTGGATGTCCACAGCGGCCTTAAGGCGCTGGCAAGCGTGCGGATCGCGGGGGTCCATGGTGGTGCCCGGAATGAACCGATCCGGATAGCGCTCGGCCACGTCGATAACGTCGCGGAACGGGATCCCCACGCCGGTCGGATTCAACGTGGCGTAATAAGAGGGATCGATTTCACGTTCCGGAATTTCCCAGCTTAGCAGCCAAGTTCGCTCGATGCCGGCGGCATTCATGTCCTCGATGATGCGCGCCCCGTTGTATCCGACCCAACGGGGGTGATTGTGCACATCGATGATGCGGTGGTGCGGCGTCCGTTTCCCATTCCCAACAACTTCTTGAGAAGCGAAGGCCCGCGGGCCATCCCCTGCCAGGCCGGCTACCAAGCCGGCTGCTCCGCCCAAGCCTGCCCGCAGCAGTTCGCGCCGCCCCAAGGTTAAGGTCGCGCTGGATTCGGGACTTCGAGTTAAGATCAGGGCTCCGCCGGTGAAAGCACGACGAGTTCCCAACTCGGTTAACTTGCGGTCGGAGAGTTTTTCGTTTGACTCACCAAGATCGGCGGAAGCAGGCCGTAAACTCAGCGGAGCAATTCTGGTTTTTTTCATAACAGAAAGCCTTCCAGCCGGGATTGGCACTTGGACTTACCAACCTCCACTGAGGA
>PMYF01000592.1 GCA_003171295.1 Acidobacteriota bacterium
GGAAATGCGGCTGCCGGAAGCTCAGCAGGGTTTCATTCAGGATGAGTTGGGCAATGGTCCCGGCCGTGCGCAGGGGCGGGGACGCGGAGCGATGCAGCGCACCGGCCGCTGCGTCCAGCGCGTAGTTCAAGCCGGGAAACAACGCCATCCCCAGCGACCGCACGGTAAGCGAGATAGGATCCAGGATCCCCACGATTGAGCCGCCCAGGAGGGCCGAGATCAGGCCCGCCAGGAGCACGTAATACTTCAGGGTCTGCCATTTCTTGTACCGATTTGACTCCAGCCGCTGCAGGCCGCGCTTGCGCTGGGACTTCCAACTGCCCAGAAAGTGGTTCAGGGTTCCCAGCGGGCAAATCCAACCACAGAAGAAACGGCCCAGGAAGAGAGTGGGAATCAGAATCGCCAGGCTCCAAAGGAGTCCGCGATAGAGCGTGCGGCTGGAAAGGGCGGTGGCAATTGCCGCCAAGGGGTCAAGCTGCAGGAAGAAACTCACCGGGTAGGGAAGCCGCACATCGCCCGGCACGGCGCGCAGCGACCCACGGTATTCCGTCTTCAGCAGCAGAAGGAGAAAGAGCAGCAGAAACAGGATTTGCGATAACCGCCGGAGCTTGGAAAGCTTGTTCTGGGTCATGGCGGAGAAGCTGACACCTCTCTATTGGTCAGGGCTGGCTGCCGGGAGTGCCGGCCACGCGGCATTGGTCCCCGACCGGGCGCCGCCGACCGCCGGGTCCAGACCCGGCGGTTCGGGGGGCGTGACAGGGACAGCGGACGACCGCTTACCCATGTCAATGGTGCAGGGCTACTGCGCTGCGGCCTTCAGTGAATAGGAACTGAGGACCTTCACGTAGTTGGCCCGCTGGAAAGCGGAGGGGTCGGCGACGGCCCGCTGGCTCATGCTGCCTTGCATCTGCTGGATGGACTCGTACTCGTGATCTTCCATCCATTTCACAATCTCGGCACGCAAGGTGGCCAGGTGGCCGATGCCGTACTTGAGCAATGCGGAAGTCATCATGGCCACACGCGCGCCGGCCATCATGGACTTCAGCACGTCCAAGCCCGTGTGTACACCGCCCGTGACGGCCAGGTCCGCCTGGATTTTCCCGTAGAGCACCGCCACCCAATTCAGGCGCAGCAGCAATTCATGCGGGGTGCTGAGGATGAGGTTGGGGACGACCTCCAGGTTCTCCAGGTCGAAGTCCGGCTGATAGAATCGGTTGAACAGCACCAGGGCGTCGGCGCCGGCCTGGTCCAAGCGCCGGGCCGTATTCGGCAGCGAGCTGAAGTAGGCGCCGATCTTGACGGCCACGGGAATACGCAGGCTGGCCTTGACGGCCGATACCAGGTCGGCGTAAACCTTTTCGACGTCTGCGCCGCTCATCTCGGCATCCGTGGGGATCAGGTAAATATTCAGTTCCAGGGCGTCGGCGCCGGCCTCCTGGATCTTCTTCGCGTAGTCAATCCAGCCTCCGGTAGAGCTGCCATTGAGGCTGCCGATGATGGGGATGCCTGCGGCTTGCTTGGCGCGACGCAGGTGTTCGAGATACCCGTCGGGGCCGAGGTTATAGCCGGTCAAATCGGGAAAGTAGGTCAGCGATTCCGCGAAGCTTTCCGTGCCCTGGTCCAGAAAATGGTCCAGCGTGTTGCCTTCCACGTGGATTTGTTCTTCGAACAAGGACGTCAGCACGATCGCGGCAGCTCCGGAGTCTTCCATGCGGCGAATGTTGCCGAGGTCTTCCGAGAGCGGCGAAGCGGAGACGAGCAGAGGATTCTTGAGCTTCATGCCCAGGTATTTTGTGGTCAGGTCGATCATTTACTTCACCTCCTTTGCTCCGCCGTTCATCGACATGGCGGCCATATTGGTGTAAAGCCTCCAGCGGTCACGCACGTCTTCCTCGGCGAGCTTGAGCAGATGTTTGGCGGCTTCGGGATCACTGTGCGCCAACATGGTGTAGCGAGTTTCATTGTAGATGTACTTCTCGAGTGGCAGCGAAGGAGGGCGGGAATCCAACTGGAAGGGATTCTTGCCGAGCTTCGCCAGGTCGGGGTTGTGACGGTAGAGCGGCCAGTAGCCGGACAGCACCGCGGCCTTCTGCTGATCGCACCCGTGCACCAGGTCGTAGCCGTGCGCAATGCAGTGGCTATATGCGATGATGAGCGACGGGCCGTTGTAGGCGTCGGCCTCCAGAAAGGCCTTCAGCGTTTGCATATCACTTGAGCCCATGGCGACCTGCGCCACATAGACGTTGCCATAGCTCATCGCCATCAGGCCCAGGTCTTTCTTGGGTCTGGGTTTTCCCCCCGCGGCAAACTTGGCCACGGCGCCGCGCGGCGTGGCTTTCGACATCTGCCCGCCGGTGTTGGAATAGACCTCGGTGTCGAGCACTAGAACGTTCACGTTGCGGCCGCTGGCCAGCACGTGATCCAGGCCCCCGTAACCGATGTCGTAAGCCCAGCCGTCGCCGCCGAAGGCCCACACGCTTTTCCTGACCAGCGTGTCGGCCAGGTTCGTGAGGTCGCGCGCTTCGAGCGTCTTGAGCCCCGCCAGCTTGGCCTGGAGGGCCGTCACGCGCTCGCGCTGCTCGCGAAGGCCGGCTTCGGTGGATTGATCGGCGTTGAGCAGGCCTTGTACAAATTCGTCACCCAGGGGTGCGGCGAGGCGTTGGAGCAGTTCCCGCGCATACTGGGCTTGCTGATCGACGGCCAGGCGCAGGCCCAGCGCGAATTCCGCGTTGTCCTCAAACAGCGAGTTCGACCAGGTCGGGCCGCGGCCCTCGCGATTGATGGCGTAGGGAGTGGTGGGTAGGTTACCGCCGTAAATCGACGAGCAGCCCGTGGCGTTGCCGATCAGGGCGCGATCGCCGTACAACTGGCTCATGAGCTTGATGTACGGGGTCTCGCCGCAGCCCGCGCACGCTCCGGAGAATTCAAACAAAGGTTGCAGCAACTGCACGTCTTTTATCTGGCCCAGGCTGAGGGTGCGCCGGTCCGCTTCCGGAATCTCTAGGAAGAAATCCCAGTTGGCGCGCTCGGCTTCGCGCAGCGGTGGCTGTGGCGCCATGTTGATGGCCTTGTGCTTGACCTCGCTCTTCGACTTGGCCGGGCAGATTTCCACGCAGAGCGCACAGCCCGTGCAATCCTCTGGCGCCACCTGCAGCGTGTACTTCAGCTCCTTGAACTCTTTCCAGCGGGCTGCCGCGGACTTGAAGGTAGGGGGAGCTTTCTCGAGCCGCGCGGGGTCGTAGATCTTGGCGCGAATCACGGCGTGCGGGCAAACCAGCACGCACTTGCCGCACTGGATGCAGAGCGCCTCATCCCACGCGGGAATTTCCAGCGCGATGTTGCGTTTTTCCCATTGCGCCGTAGCGCTGGGGAAGGTGCCGTCGACGGGCATGGCGCTGACCGGCAGGGCGTCGCCTTCGCCCTCGATCATCTTGCCCAGAACGTTGCGGACGAATTCCGGCGCCTGGGCCGGGACCGGCGGGCGCAGGTCGAAGTTGCTGCTCACTTCCGCGGGAACCTTGACTTCGTGGAGGTGATCGAGCGCGGCATCGACGGCGGCGAAGTTTTTCTTCACCACCGCTTCCCCGCGCCGCCCGTAGGTCTTCTCGATGGCGTGCTTGATGGCGGCAATAGCTTCCTCGCGCGGCAGCACCCCGCTGATCGCAAAGAAGCAGGTCTGCATGACGGTGTTGATGCGGCCGCCCATCCCGGCGGCACGCGCCACCTCGACCGCGTCAATGACGAAAAAGCGCAGCTTCTTCTGGATGATCTGCCGCTGGGTGGTGCGCGGCAACTGGTTCCAGACCTCTTCCGCACCGTAGGGACTGTTCAGCAGGAAGGTGGCGCCGGTTTCCGCGGCCTTGAGCACATCCAAACGCTCGAGGAAGGAGAACTGGTGACAGGCCACGAAATTCGCCTGCGTGATGAGGTAGGTGGAGTG
>PMYF01000240.1 GCA_003171295.1 Acidobacteriota bacterium
CTGGTGACGTTCCCGGGGGAGCCCATCTGCGAGTTGGGACTGGCGGTCAAAGAAGCGCTGCGCAAAGCCGGCATCGCGCAGCCCTGTGTCGCCGCGCTCACGACCGACGCGATCGGCTACATCCTGACCAAAGAGGAGTATCAGAAGAGTGGTTATGAGGTCACCGCCTCCTTCTACGGCGATGGCCTCGGCCAACTCCTGCTCGATCACGCCAAGGCCCTCGGCCTCGCCACGGCTGCGAAGAATTAATCGCACAGCAATACCCACCGCTCAGTCAGTACATTGCCGCCTGCGTATAACCGGTCCCCAAGGGGCCGCGAGGTCGCCTTGCCTGGGCGTAATCAGCCCCTTCTCACCAATCGAATCGACCACGCCACATCTCCAATCCTGAAAGGATTGCATCATCCAGCCCAGCATTGGACTGCAGGGAGAGCAAGGGGGCGGCGGGCCTACGCCGGGGAAGACGTCGGGGAATGACCATCAACCCTGAAAGCGATTATCCCCATCCGTGTCACGACCGCCGAAGCCAGAACGGCGGACGGGAGTCCTAAAATCCCCTATGTGCCGTCCTCCGTCATCTTGGGCTCGCCGGCCGGAGTGCCGGGACCAGCTCTCAGGCAAGAAGGGCATGGACTAAATGGGTGGATGGCTGCTCAATTCTGACAGACTGGTTGTCTGGCTGGAAGCGGGAGCCGCGGGGACTGGACTTATCTCTGGCCGGGTTGGCGTTGAGGAGGCTTCGTCGGAACCTGACTCTGCGAGTTCGACCACTGCGATTCGTTTCTTTAGGTCCAGTGTGATTGTTAGAGTGTCCCCTGTTTCGCCACCGCGCCTGCGGAAGAGAGGGGTGAGGCCCATTGCTCGCCCGTTTCTAATTACGAGGGTCCCTAGATCGAGTCCGTCGCTGACCTGGAGGCGGAAGTTGCCGGCCAGAAAGGGGCGCATTTTGGCGGGGATATACACCACGCCGCTGAGCAAAACGGAATCTGAGAGTTGGTAGCGGAGGAAGATTCTCGCGTCATTGGTCCAACCGTAATCGGCAATAACGCGTATTTTCGGCTTGTTCGCGACGAGGGATTCGGCGTAGCCAGGGAGAATATCTGCGCCTCGCAATGCGTAAACGCCCGGTGCGTATCGCACGATGACCGGAGAGTAGGACAGGTATATGTAGAAAGTGCCACGCTCGATGCCCCGCTGGAGGCAAAGTGCTTCGAAGCGCTGCCGGTCCAGAATGGATCCGTTCTCCTTGAGGACATCTACCATTGCTCTCTCTGTGTCGGCGAGGATTTCGCGGTAATCTAACCTCTGCTTGACACATACGAAACCGCCTTCGACCCCGCAGGCGGACGCTTGTTGGCATAGGGCAAGGAGGACTCGTTGCGGAGGAGCAAAGCCTTCCCGCCTATGGTGCCGCGAAACCCCCTGGCGGAGTTCAGAGATGTGGATGCGACTTGAGACGGAGAGGATTTTCTCGATCTGATTGAGCAGGGCGTTTCTCGGCGATTGAAGCCAGAACCAGCCGGAGGCCTCGTCCAACCAGTGGAAATCTTCCTGGCAGGAGATGAAAGCGCGAACGAAGTAGGTTGAGAGCTTTTGGGGAGTTAGTGCGTGTGCTTGCGCGATCAGATCATCGATCGTGGTTGCCCCCCAGCGGGACACCGATTTGCGGGCGATTTGCGATAGTAGTTTTGGGACACGCCCCATGGATGGAGGTACCGCGTAGGTGGTGTTCCTGAAATCCTGCAGTGCGAACGGGGCTTCTCGGCTAGTGTGCCTGGCCACGGACATCAATCCTTCCAGCTTGAAGGCAGAAGCTGTGAGCTTCAGTTCATGAACGGACTTTTCCATATGGCTCTGGGTGCAAGGCACCAGGAGCTTCGCCTGCTGGAGGACTTGGTCAAGGATTGGCAAGAAAGGGCGTTTCCCAGCAAGACGACTCATGTGGCTCTTGCATACCTGGCGTACGAACTCGCGCGACACGCGGTAAGTTTGGCCTACCAGCTCAAGATGCTCGGGTGCTCCTCCTGCCCACCCGAGGTGCCTTAGAGACATCGCTCTGTTCCTTGGATTCTTCTCGAAGCTGAGCAGATCGGAGAGCTCCCTCTCCAGCGTCAGAGATGCGGCGGCTCGGACCCTGGCGCGGAGGTTATCCATACGGCTTACGTAGAGTTTTGGCTCCATTGGGCAGACGGACGAAGTGAGAATGTTTTGCGCGATCTCTTTTAGGTTTTGGCCCGGGGCGGACAAGCTCTGGAGCTCTAGACCGAAGCGAGGATCTTCAATTGATATTTGCTCGGCGGCTCTCAGCCTGTACAGGCGATGGGCAGAGGAAGTGACCTTCGGCGTTACCCGGTAAAGTGGAGGCGCGTGCGACTCAAGGGCTACGAGCAGGTCAAGCAGGCATTTTCCACCGAAGTTTGGTATTTTCAGGAGCTCTCCGACCTTTATCCCCTCAAGTTTGTCGGGGCTAGCGATGAGACCAGCGTCCCGGAGGCAATTGAAAGTGCGCTGCTCCAGTTGAAGACGGAGTGGGAGCCCTTTCGTGTGAGGAAGGCGGAGCAGCATATGTCTTATCTTAGCAATGGAGCCGCCTGCTCTTTGCATGCGGTCCGCCACGGCTTGGGCCAGCTTTCTGCACGTGTGTGATGAGAGCTTCTCCCAACATGACTCGTCTAGGTCTTTGAGGCGGATGGACGAGATTCTGCGATCGTTGGTTGGCACGTCGAGAAAAGTGGCTAAGGCGCGCGGGGCGAGCTTCTGGCCTGGCCGCGGATACCGGGAGACTTCCACGACGATTTGGCTCGGCAGGTCGATTGGTGAGGTCTTTGTGTCGTCCTGTGGTTGCGACACGAGCAACCCGAAGTCTAGTTGGATTGGTCTGGCGCTACGGGGAGCGCGCGACTCCAGTGCGCAGAGCACATCCATTAAACTCTTCACACCCATGTTCCTCCAGCGCGAGAGGTCCCCGACAGTGGTTTTTGCCGCGGCTTCCGGGTGGTAGTCCAGGAGTGTCTGGAGACAGTTCATGGCCCTCCTTCCGAGTTGCAGTTGCCCGTTCTGCAGATCAACCCCGAAGTCGGATATCTTCCTGTCTCGCACAACGGGAGGCAATCTGGACAGCTTTGGCTGGAGGTGCTTTATCGCTGCAACGGCCAGCTTGCTGCAGACATCGGGAGTCAGGTGACGCCATACGGTGGCATCCAATTCCGCGAAAGTCTTGTATCTGGGCGCAGCGGCGGCCGCAAGGGCTTCTGGCAGTGGGGATTGGAATATCTCGCTTAGCACCGCGGGGACGAGCGGCTCTCCTTTCCTTGGGTATTTCGGGGCCGCCATACGCTGAGGGGCTCACTCTGAGTACAGGTGTGCTCCTCGGCGGGCGACTCGGTTTATGGTGGCACGAATATCGACCAGAGGGTCCGAGGGATCTAGGTATTCCCCGCGCTTTTCAAGTTCTTGGGCGAGCGCAATGGCGTACTCTGTAAAAGCAACTTCATAGGCTAATCGGCGGAAGACGGGGTCGTCCACGGTGCGCCCGCCTCGGGCCATTGCAAGTTGAGGGTGTTCGAGATTTATGTAGATCGTTCTCTCCTCGGGAAAGTACTGGGCTCGTTGCGAGTCCTGACCCATGTTCTTAAACTTAACATTGAAACCACCGGCTGGTTTGCGCCTCACCCCAGAACCTCCTGCCGCGTTGCCGCGATTGGGGGCGTTGTCGCCGGCGAGCTCGACGGCCAATGTAGGAGGCTGAGAGCGATGCTGTGCCGTCTCATCTGGCAGCGGGGGTATCTGCTCATCGGGCGGGGGCGGCGGATCAGGTTCCTCTGCGTGCGGTATCACGAGTGGCTTAGCTGGGAGGGTATTACCCGGGATAAAATCATCGTCGAGGTCGCCGCCGTCGGCGGTGGTCTTGGTCGGGTCAAATGCCCCCCGGGCCTTCGCGCGGACCTTGGCGACACGCTGCCGGAAGGCTTCAAAATCCTCGTTGATTACCCTGGCAATCTCTGACGCCTGCTCCGCGAGCTTTCTCGTATCTTCGTCAGCGCGGCGCCTCTTATCTACCTCGACGAGGTCGCGACGCACTTGCTCTACTTTAGTGCCGATAAAGCAATGTATTGCCTGGACCAACTCGTTTTCAGGGTTCAGGCGCATAGAGCGACTGATATCGAATGGTCGGATGGGTGTTTTATCGGCGTCGAGCTGAGGAACGTCAATGTCGCCAAAGACAAATTGAGACATTTCGCGTCCCTCGCTGCCGGCGAGCGTTGTTTCATGCCACACTCCGTTGGAGTACACCGCCACCCCTCGGAGCTCTTCGTCAAGGGGAGACTTGGAGACCTTGAGGACAAGTTCTACGTCCCCGAGGACCTCCTTTAGTGGGCCTTCGGGGGTGAAGCAAAACTCGTCGGAGACAGGGGGCTCGCTGAATTCGCACTCGTGGTTGTTGACATATACCGTGGCGTTTTTGGGCCAGCGGGCCAGGTGACGTTCGATGTAGTGGATGATCCCAGCTTGGTCGAGGGACTTGAGATGGATGCCTTCGATCTCAACTTGGGTACCGTTAGGCTCGGCCGTTGACGTTTCTTTCTCAAGAATGTTTACTGTAATCGGGTCTTCTGAGGACATGTTTTCGATGTCCTGTCGGCTGAGTTCTACGGTTGAGCGGCGCCCGTTTCTGATGGTCTTGATTCTCAGGGTATCGGCGATGCCAAAGGCTGCCGATTTTCCCGTGCCGAACATTCCTCGGCCGATACGGCCCTCTTTCCGGTCGATGTTCTCCCCGTGCATGAGGAAGAAGTTTTGCAGACCGGGCCAGTCCATTCCACGGCCATTGTCCTGTACGGCAATGCGCTTCTTTTTGCTGTCCAGTGAGACCCGCACATCCGGATTTGTGCCAACGCTTACGTATTGAAGTCCGTTTGAAACGTACTCCCAGACAACAAGTTTGTCGGTTTTGAAGAGGCCAGCGCTCTGCAGTAGGTCGCGGGCGACGTGGCTTTTTACGTATAGGTCAGTTGTTGCGGTCATTGTTCTCCTGTGGTTGGCAGTTTTGCCTCTGCGGCTTTGATTAGTGGCCCTAGTTCGGAGTCGGCTCCGAAAAGGTTCTTTGTTCTTAGTATCTTTTCTCTGCGTGGCTTGCCGGTCACGTACGCATCGAGTCTAAAGAAGGCCTCAGCGTCTTGGGCGCTAATTTGTTCTGCCTGGCCAGCCGTAAACTTCTGGGATGCCTCCGAACAGAGCATTCTGTCGCGCTCCCTCCGCATCCAGTTGCGGTCTTTTGCGCTCATTGCCTTCCGAGAAAGGTCTGCCCCACCAAGTATCCGAAAGTTCTCCTCAGCAAAAGCCAGTCCCTTTTCTGTTAGGATCCACTCATCCCTACGCACGTTGAGAACAAAGCTTCCGTTCTTTGGCTTCTTAGCGTCCCAGAGAAAGGCGTCAACGTTCTTTATGTTGATTTGGGTGGGATACTTTCTCCAAGTGAAGCGACCGGGCGCGATCTCGTTGGCCTTCATGGCAATTTCCTCCAAGTCAACAGGTGCAGAATCGCCACCGAGGAGGAAGATGGCCAGAGTTACTATCTCGTGGTTTGCGAGGTCCTTTTTGGCAGGTGGGCTCATGTGTGGTGTGGATTGGCGAGGGCCTGGCAGTTGCGACTATTTCAGTTGCCCGTGAAAAGATCTGCCCACCTCAGTCAAGAGATAGGTTACTCGGAGCCCTTCCTTCTCTCTGGCGATGAGGCCAAGGTCCGCCAGACGCGAGATCGCGCCGGTCCGCTGCGTGGTCAGGAATGTTTTGGTGATGGCCTGCTCGGTCGGCAGGTCGAAGCGCTGGCGAAGGTACTTGTCCACGGCGTCAGGATTATTAGCCCCTGACTGAATTGCGTCAAGGATGGCGAAGTATGCGGAGGTCTCCTCGGGGACCGAGCGGATAATGTGGGCGAGCAAGAACTCTATCTCTTCCAGGGTCAGCCTGCGGGTGGCGGGCGTCCATGCTGTATCGAGAATTGGATTTTGGAGTAAGGCGAAGTCCGCTCCCGCTTTTGTGAGGGACAGGCGAGGGTCCTTCGCCGTGTCTATGGCGGCCAGCTTCAGCGCGGCCGGAAAACCGCTAAGTTGGTCGCGGCGCATACTGGCAACGAACTGGTTGCCGAAGCGGAGCCGACTTTCGCCACCACCTTCGATTGTCGAGGAGGGAAAGGCTGCAGAAAACGCGTCCTCGCGCCGCGCCTGGGCGCGGTCATCAAGGGCCTTGAGGTAGTCGCCCAAACCGCACGCAGCGTAGGAGATCTTGTTGGTGGCTTCGGTCACCGGTATGCCGGCTGGGTTTTCGAGGAGGAGGTTGAGCAGAGCGCGGCAAGTCGCTTTGACAGGCAGGAACTTGTTGAACTGGCCGAATAGCCATCGTGCTGGGGGCAGATTCACCGCCTCGGCTTCTGAAACGGGTGGCACAGGGAACACCTTTATTCCGTCGGAAGTCTTCGCCTTGAGTGCAAATGCTTCGGGGATTTCGAGCACTGCCGCTCCTGCAACGATCGCGGTGCGTGGAGTGGTGGCTTTTGCAGGAGGTCGGCTGTTCGTGCCGCGGTCCTCCTCCGGCAACCTCGCGTCTGATCCGGGTGTAGTAG
>PMYF01000818.1 GCA_003171295.1 Acidobacteriota bacterium
CGCCGTCCAGCGCGGCGGCGGCCGTTAGGCGTTGCTCCGATGCCCACGCCTTGCGGTCCACGCATTCCAGCCCCAACAGTTCCATCACGTTGTCATTGTTTACCGTGGTGTACAGGTCGCCCTTGGCTTCCTGCCGGGTAATCCCGATGGACCGTCTCATCTCCGCGCTTGCCTTCGCCTGGTTCAATCCGAACTCCTGAATAATATGGGCCATGGTCTCGTGTAATTTATCGTGATCCTTCCATTTCTGCATCAAGGTATCGTGTATCGGGTCCTCGCTTTCGGTGTAGATTAGGTGAAGCTGAACGATGAACTTCTGACCGAAGCGGCGCGTACGATGCACGCCTTGGATGAAGTCGGCAAACTTGTAGCTGAGTCCCAAGCAGATATTGACGTGGCAGTGTTCCTGGAAATTTGAGCCGCTCCCGCTCAATGAGAACTTGGTGCTGAACCGTTTCAATTGGCCATCCGCGAACCGTTCGACGATCTCTTCGCGGTCGTCGATATCCTGACTGCCCCATATCGACTCCACTTCGGGTATCGCCTTCTGGACGGCGCGGCGCTCGGCCTCGAGCTCACACCAGATCACGATATTGTCATCAGGATGCGCCTCGCAGATCTCTTTGCACTTCTGGACGCGGGCGGCCAAGCTGTCCCGTTTCTCCCTGGCGGCATCCGATAGGCTGGTCGCCGCATTACGAATCAGCTTCCCTTGCCCCCATGAATCGAAGCCGGCGGTGGCGTAGTCGACGGGCAGGCGGTGCCGAATGATGTCGAGCGGTGGAAGGTCGTAGCCTTCATCCGAGTATCCGAGGTCCGAAGGCTTCGTGATGAACGTAGCCCAGGTGCTCACCCATAGCCAAAACTCGCGCTCCTTGTGAGGGTGAATCGTCAAGTTTCCGGCCTGCGATGAATCCCGCTTAAAGAATCGCGTCAAGGCCTGGCCGGTGTCCATGATGCCCAAGAATCCGGCGTAGTGGATAAGCTCTTTGTACCGATTCGGGCTCGGGGTCGCGGTCGCCACGAATTTGAACAGCACGCGGTCAAACTTGGGCAGAAAAGTCTGATAGGTCTTCGACCCGAAGGACCGGAGTACGGCGGCTTCGTCCAGGGTGCAAATGGTGAAGAGGTTCGGGTCAAGGTCGCCGTCCCGGATGCGCTCGTAGTTCGTCAAGAACAGCCGGTGCCCATCGGCGCGCCACTGCTCATACTCCGCATTGTTCCGGATGTACACGGGCACGGTCTCGAACCCGCGCAACTTCTGCTCTTTCATGAACTCCCTTCTGACTCCGAGGGGGCAAACAATTAGGGCGGCACCTTCCGGGTGCGCTTCCAGGAGGCTTTCACATATTTGGAGCTGGATCGAGGTCTTGTGAAGTCCAAAAGAGGCGAAACATGCCCGGTTGCCGCCTCGGATCATCCACGCGGCGATATCGCGCGCATGTGGTTTCAGGTCGGGATTCAGGGACAGATTCCCAATGTATCCACGTTCCGGTGCGCTCACGGCTTTCGATTCTAGGAAGCGTTCGTAAGGAGTCGTCACGCCTTCACCTTCCTGGCGTCTCTGAGTGCTTTCTTCCATCCCTGGTTGCAGAATGTCCAGCCACAGATTAGACCGATGCTCCAGCCTATGCAGAATACCAGGATGGTCATGATTGGCGCTCCCACAGTCCCACATGCCCTGCCCGGTACGCGGCTATCAGAATTGTGGAAAGTAAATCCTGGCGGCTCTGATCGCTCCAGTTCGCCGTGTTTGGATCGCTCTGGATGAAAGCGAGGATTTCACGGGTTGCGATGTTGGCCGGGATCTGGCCTACCCTCTGGCGTGCGGCGGCGGGCAGGAGGGCAGGGGCGGAGATCGGAACGGCGGCCGGCGCGGGTCCGTGGGTTCCCGTGCCACGGTCGAACAGGCGCGGCTGAATCTGGGTATCTACTTGGCGTCTACTTGGCCTCCTGATAGGTACAGGAGGCTCTGTAGCGCGTTTCTTCCCTTGGACCTGTTCGATAGACGCCTGAAGCTGTTCCGTTAGCTCTGAGGTCTCCGTTTCGGCCTTGGCGCGGCATTTCTCAGAGTTGGGGGATAAAGAAACGGTCCATTTGGCCTTTTCCCCCCGTTTTCCTGACCAGTGTTTCGTTATCACGATCTCTTCGCCGGGGTCCGGGTCCAAGGTGTTCAACAAGATGACGGCGGGACGGGGCAGGGTGAAGGTTTGGCCGGACGTGGTCTGGTAGATGCCCATTCCCAGGTCGAAATCGAACATTCCATCCGGGTTCTCCAGGGCGACCGTCAAGGGCACGTTGGGCTTGATCTGCAAGGGGTTCATGTGGTTCTCTCCATCATCACCAGGGCGCGGGCGTCCAACTCCGCATCCGATACTTCCCGGCTGGTGCCTTTCGACTGTGGGCGCTTCGGCGCGGTCGCTCGGTAGCGCTCATTCACGATTCGACGATGGCAGGTGAAACAGGATGCCTTACCGCAATTGCAACGCCTCGCTGGCGCCATCAGGCGGCCTCCTTTCGGATATGTGCTGGCCGGCGGATTTCAACAGGCCCGCACATCGGGCAACTGGCACGGTGGGAACGGATGACCTGGCAGACCTCGTGGACGGTCACGGCCTCGCTGAGTAGCGGTACCAGGATAGGGCAGGTGGGCGCCGTGGGCGTGTTGCAACTGCAATCGGTCGCGATCCACAGTTGGAACTCAGGGTACCAGACCCTTGCGCGATACGTCGGCTCTCCGCATGATTCGCAGGGTTCGGCTTCGGTGTAGAACGGAGGCGGGGAGTCTCGGCCTTCGTCGGGGTCTATAAAGTCTCGGGGATCTTCTCTCATCTCCATTTCGCCTCGTTTGTGAACGCTCCGAGCGTTTTGGAGGCCGCGGTGAATGAATCCAGCGCGGCGCGGCAGTAAGACGCGGCAAGCACGAGATCGGCGCTCGCGCGCTGCAAGTCCTGGCGCTCTTTCTCTCCCACCATGCCGGGCATACAGCGGTCTAGCATTGGCGCGGCGATAGTCTGCGCTCGGACGGTAGCAGCGATACCGAACGCAATGTCCAACTCCAGTTTTGTGAGGTCCATTTTATGCTGCCCTACCTTTCAGTTTTTCAGTGTAGAAGTGCTGGAACATCGTTATCAGTGCCGGGATGTCCAAAGAGTATCGGTTGGCAAATTTCCACTGGCACTGGTCGAATTCGGCGTGATGTTGCCGGCAGAGCGGAATGCAATCAAGGTCTGATGATTTCTGTCTGAGGGCGTGGGGGCCGGTGTGGCAGGGATCGACCCACCACGTTTTCCCGCACGCCACGCAGGGCAGGCGCTTGATAAAACGCTTGTATGCCGGGTCCCTGACGGGCTTGCTCCCTTGGTACATTGGGCCGGGCCGGATCTGAAAAGGTGTGTTCACGAGGTCACCTTCCCCATTTGCTCACTCACCCATTTCAACGCGCAAGTTTGGCCGCAGAAGTCGTACACGCTGTCAAATCCGTGTTCAGACATCGGTAACGTCCCTGGGAATAACGTGAGAAGTCCATCTATCTCAGGGTCCTCGTTTAGCCCGATAGTCCACCAACGGTTAGACTCCTGCTTCCGCTTGGTGCATCCTGGGCCATCACAGAAGATTGGGGAAAGTGGTCGGCTCATTCTCTGCCGCCTTCTAGCTCGCCATCGATATAACCCTTGAGAGCATTGCGCATCCGTCTGGCGTCTCTGCGCTTCTTCTCGCGGTAGCACGATGCAAACCATAAGGCATTGGCTATCACGAGCAACACGCTGATTTCGATTAAGGTCTCCATGTCTGCGAGTATACTTGCCTAGCGCTTCCCATGTCAAGCTTAGATTGCCCTTTCTAAGAAAATATCGTACCATACCTTTGGAGAACAGATCCGATGGACACTGCCGATGCTGGGCGCCTGGGCGGTCTTGCACGTGCCAAAAAACTGAAACCTGCGGAGATCGCCGCTATCGGCAAGAAGGGCGGCGACGCGCGGGCGGCGAAGTTGAGCCCTGCAAGACGGCGGAAGATTGCCAAGAAGGCGAATGCTGCCCGGTGGTTGAAGTCCAAGAAAATCGCGTAGCGGCGGGCGGGTGTGCTCCCAGACACCGAGTAGGATACGAACCCACCCACCCGGCTCTCTTTCTTTTAAGAGTTTTAAACAGTATAAGGATACGG
>PMYF01000015.1 GCA_003171295.1 Acidobacteriota bacterium
ACGAAATGCTCTTTCTCCAGGGCGGTTGGTGCTTCCCCGGCGTGGATCTCCTCGAGCTGTGCTGGCGCCGCTACGCCATGCGTTTCAGGCGAAATCACTGTCGCCTGTCCATCCGCCCCGATGCGTATCACGGTGGGCGGCTTCACGCGAGTGATGATCACCTCGCTCGCTAGCCCCGCAACGGCGAGCGCCAAACAGCAGGCGACCACAGCCATCCTGTTGGCGTAGGCCCGAAGTGCTCCGTCGGCCTCCCAAAACGGTGGGGCCTTAGACATGGACGCCATTTAGCCATTCCTCCTATGCAAATCCTTCTCAGCGATTTGTTTATCCATTGGCACTTCCTGGAGGCGCGGACTTCATGTTGGCATTCTGAACTGTAGATGCGGGCGGCCCTCCTCTATCAGCCGCTGGCGCCTGTGCAGCTGGAGTATTTGGCGGCGGTGCAGTGCTTCCGGTTCCGTTGCCGCCACCGGCTTGAGCGGTCGCGCTGCCAGCCATGGATTGCGCGCTGCTCTCGATGGACCTTGCACTACTAGCCATGGATTTCGCGGCGCCGGCAACGGCACTTCCTCCACCAGTGGCCGCCATTGCAGCGACATTCTTCACCATCATGGCCAGCCTCGATAATCCCTGAACGGTCCCACCGAAGTCGCCTTTCACGAGTGCGTGAGCTATGAAGGGAATCAGGATCATGAAGATGATGTAGATGATTCCTATCACGATGGCCTGCAGCTGATTGACGCCAGACGCGATGGCGCCGCTGACGCCGCCACCGTTAAATGTGCCTGCTGTCAAGGTATTCAGGCTCACGCTGAGTTTAGCCATGATCGCGTACAGAATCGGCCATGTCGCCCATTCGGCCATCGATTGCAGGTAGTGCTTGGCTGCCGAGGCGGTCGCATTGCTCGGCAAAAGGGCCACGAGTAGCGGCCCTAGCGCAAACAGCATCAACCCCCAGCAGGTATACATGATTTCCAGCAAAAGCATTGCTATATAGAAGAGGAGGACAGTGAGGAAGATTACAACGTTATTCAGCAATGCCGCTAAGTCGATGCCTGTGATTGACATGACATTGGACTGGTTTTGCCCAACAATATTGAGGAGCGATTGCTTGTACGCCGTAGCAAAATCCACACCTCCAGCTATGGTTACGGCAAGCTGGGAAAAGCCGTTGCTGACGTCCTGGAAGAATTGCTGCCAGTACTGAAGGATCAGGGCGCAAGCTGCACACTTTACAAGGCTGACTATCAGGTCGCGGGCGCTTCCACCTCGCGCAAACGCTTCGTAAATGCTGAGCAGGAACATTGTGGCAAGGATGACGAACGCGATACCTTGAATGGTGCCAAGCATCCCCGCGCCAACACTACCCAACGCCTGGTTCCAGACCGTCATGAAAAAGAAGCTCACAGCTTGCCTCGCCCATCGCCCGCGCCTTCCGGCTCAGGCTGTTGACTCAGTGTTGGTTGAGTATCGTTTGTATCGACTGGTTGGCGTTCTGATGCGAGGCGCTCATGTGCTTCATCTCATACCCGGAATACGCCGTACCTGCAGAATCGAGGCGCAACAGTTGTGCAAACCCTCCTTGTGTGTACCCTTGGGCCTGGAGATTCCAGGCTGCTGCCTGGGCTGAAATCAGAGAAGCGGTGCCGGGCGCTGCGGTCGCCAGTTGTAACATCAACTGCTGCGATACTTGTTCTTCTTGGTTCGCAATCCCATCCAGTTGAACAGCCTTCTTCATTGCGGCCTGCGCCTGGGCGTCCGACATGTCAACCACCATGCGGGTATCGGTTGGAATCGCGGTCGTGGCTGGCAAGACACCGAATACCCTGGTGTAGTTGGCCGGGATTCCGCCCATGTTGCCTGGGAGCGAACCTATACTGCCCGTGGTCCCCCCAAGCAATTGCTGCTCAAGTGCCATGGTCTCTGGCAAAGTGGCACTATTCAGTGGTGAATGGAACAGGTTTTGGCCGGATTTGATGACCGACAAAAAACTATTGGCCATCATCTGTGCCTGTTGGATCTTGGCCAGAGGGTACATGACCGTCTGTTGGAACATGTTCACAGACTTAACGATCGTATTGACGTTGTTCAGGGGTACACTGACCGCTTTCATGATCGTCTGATTCAACTGATTCAGCGTCTGCATGATGACGGCCATCTCTTCTCCGAACTGTGCGCGTGCAGGCTGTGCCAGCATGGCAAGGAACAGGACGGCGCCGGCCGCTGTCCAGATCGAGCGATGGACAATATTTCTGCTCATTGGTGGACTCCATTCAGCAGCTGTTGGAAGTTTTGGATTGAATTCCCATGGCCTGCAGCGGATTGCTTGACCTGCGATATTTGTGCTGCAAGCTGGGTCGCGCGTTGGCGCAGCATGGAAGCAAGCAGCCGGTGCTGCACCGCCTGGGAGTGAAGCTGCACTACCGCGGACTCTGCTTGGATAAAGTCCGCTGTTCCCGGAGCCGCGCCGGCAGCCGACTTCTGTAATTGACCAGCAACGTTGACGACTGTTGTCTCGTACTGGTCAGATTTGCTTGCCAGCACCAGAGCCTCGTTTGCGCTCGCATCCTCCATGTCAACCTGCCTGGCGACAGCCGGCGGAACTGTGTTGACTGCGAGGCGAGATCCGTAGACTGTGAGGTAGTTCGGCAGGATCGCCGATGGTGAAAGAGCGGTCGATGGCGGGCTGCTCAATGATGGCAAGTAGGGGATCATCGGCAAGCGGCCGTACATACTGTTTTCCAGGGTGACCGTCTGCGGTATTGACGCGCTTTGGATTGCCACGCTTCTGAGCGAATTCATCAGTCCCCAGTAGGTCTGATACATGTTCTGTAGCTTCATCCCTATTTGCAAAAGCTGGGTCGCCGGCGCAACAACCTGCTGCAGGTTTGCCTGCATCTTCGCTTCTTCCTGGAACAGNNGAGAAGATGTTGCCGTCGTCTTGGGCTCTCGCAAAAGACGGTATAAGCGAAAGCATGCCTGCTAACAGGCAGATGGCTGTGACCGCCATACCCAACGAGCGGCAGCCCCGCCGTTGGTTACGGCCGGAAGCAGGCCGCACTGCGATCAAGCCGCTGTTGCGTCTCTCGGCGTAGCGCGCTGCGGTGTGCGGATTCTTGAAGTTGCGTAATGTCATAGATCCCTCTCAATGGACCCAACAAGTTCGGGAAAGATTGATGGCGTGCTGGCGCGGTGAATTCCCCGTTTGCCTTTCGGCCCTGAACCATTGGAATTGCCATCCTCCCCAATGCCCGATGCCAGCGTGTAATCGGGTTCCGGAGGAGCGGTGGTGCGGTTTACCTCTCCCGAACGTTCCTCCGGCAATTCCGCCAGCCGTGCGAGCCCTTGAGGATATTTGGCGCCTAATCGGCGGATTGCCTCGCCAAACTCCAAATCGGTGTGAGTGCTCAGCCACCAGGTGCGATACTGTCGTTCCCGCGGGAACGATGTTGCAAGCCAATACTCAGTGGGGGTGAGCTCGACATAGAGGCTATGGGTGTTGGCTGACTGCTCACCAAGCGAAATCACGAACTCGCTGCGACGGCCTTTTTCGGTCATGCCCAGGTTCTTGATACGTTCAATCGCAGCCGGCGACAGATGCAGGAACTCGCTCAGGACATCAACATTGCCTTTCTGCCGACCAATCAGGCGTATGGCAGTCGTCGTCAGAATTGCAGCTCCGATCCGGTTCGGCTTATCGGGCGTTCCTGTGAAATCCTCCACGGCCTGGCTGATGCCCCACACGCAAGCGTTGCGCTTGCGTGCAGTGCGGAAGAGCTGCTCGACCACCGGACCCAGGCTAGGGGACTGGAGCAGCGCCCAACACTCGTCAAGAATCGTCATGCAGCGGGCGCCGCCGCCGCCTTCGGCACGCTTGGTCGTTGCATAGGCGATCAACAGGCTCATTGCCGTCTCGAGCTTCGGATCGTCCTTCAGCTTTTCGATGTTGAAATAGAGCCACGGAGCATTCATGTCAACCGTAGTCTGACGGTCGAACAGCTTGGCATAAATCCCATCGTCAACCCATGCTCGCAACTTGACCGCAGCGATACGCGCCTCCTTCATGACCAGCTCTTCCTTATTCTTGTCCAGGTAGTTTTCCAGTTCGTCCCGCACGTCGCTAAGTGTGGGGATACTCACCGGGCGCATGCGCGCACGCGCATAGGCGTTAAGGATGGAGGTCTCGATCACGTTATTTAATATCTCGATGTCGCTCGAAGCGGAATCACCGATCATGTGCCGAATGAGGTTGATCAGAAACGAGCGATGATCGTTCGTCAGCTCTGTAACTCCCGTCTCGAAGTCGAACGGGTTGATGGTCAACTTCGAGTCCAGCGACATGGTGATCATCCTTCCGCCCATGTACCGAACCGTGTTCAGGTAGCTATCGCCCCGCTCAAGTATGGAAACCTTCACATCCTGCCTGCCTGCCGTCAACAAGATCTTCTGCACCAGCATGCTCTTACCGGTGCCCGATGTTGCTGCAACGATCGCGTTGGCGTTTTCGAGCGATTGATCGAATGGGCTGAAAGGAAGAAGTTGTCGATATGGGGTGGGGAACAACATCATAGGCGAACCGGGAGTACCGCTCCATGGCATCTCAACCGGTGACAGATCCGCCGCATTTGAGCTCAAGACCTCCATGTCTCGCAGATCCTTCTCTGTCTGGCCGGGCAGCGTTCCGAACAGTATCCGCTGCTGCGCTCCAAGCGATTCTGGCAGGCCAGTGGCGCCGTCCATGCGGCTTATTACGTGCAGTATCTGTTCCCGGCGATCTGCAATCTGTTGCTCGGCATCTGACAGTTGTGCCGTAGTGGTAAACGGCTGCGACGTCCGGAACGCAATTGAAAGCGATACGTGACAGGCCTTGGTAGCGCTGCTCATGATGCGCGCCTGGATTTCCCCAAGATCCGCCGCTGCAACCTGTGCACTCATGTCCAGCCGAAATTCCCCGCGGTGATTCACTTGTGCAGCGAGCATCTTCTTGTGGCGCTGCTTGTATACCGCAAGGACTTTTGCCTGATTAGGGATGAAAATGTTGGTGCTGACGATAAGGGGAAAGCCCAGCGTCTGCAACTCGCGGACCAGGCCTGGCCAGGTCTGTTCCGGCAGGGACTTCAATGTGACCACACTCCAAAGCAGATTGTTAATGCTCACATAGCTTTCGGCCATTCCCTCTATCCCGGCGTTCATCAATTGCTCGCGGGCGGAAACATAGCGCACTGAGAGCGGATGGTTGCGAAGTTTGGCGCGGACAGGGCAAAAGGGTGAGATGGTTGTTTGGATTTCGAGGAACATCTCCTCGTGGCTCATACGTACAGGTTCGAAATCCGCCGCGACCATGGAAGACTCCACACCGCGAAGAATCGACCCAAACTGGGCAAGTATGGCTTCATGTTGCGCACGTGCGCGGTTAATGCAGGTCTTCCGCGACAGCGAAAAGGATTGCGAGAATGTTGCCGCTCCGGTCTTGGGCCCGCCGGCAGAAGCCATCATCCGGCGGTGGGTCTCTGGGTCCCAGATAAAGTAGAAGGTAAGGCTGCGCGTAAGGAACTCTCCATCTCTGGCGCGCAGCTTCCAGTCCTTCACGCGTTCTTCGTCGAGGGCGACAGCGGCCGGATGTGAAGTGCGGCGCGCCTCCTCGTACATGCTGAGCGTGTCCCCCATCTGATCGTTGACCTCGTAGCGGATCTGGACGCGTATGCTCTCCTCCGGGCAGGTGCGAAGCAGAGCATCGATCCGAGCCTTGAGTTCGTTGCGCTCCTCTACCGAACCGAAGTACGTCAGCGATCCCCGCACCCTGAATCCCGCAACGTACGATCCGTCCATGCGGACGACCACGTTATCGAGGAAATCGCGCACCTTCAGCAGCGAACATACAGCGGGCTCCATCTTGCTCTTCTCGTGCTGGGCTACAGTCTCAGGCACGCGGGTTTGCTCCTTTGGGATGCTTCGGAAGTTCGTCGTTGTCCTCGATAATGTATGGCCCGGTGATTTCACGATCGCGCGCCAGGGCGCTGTAAGTGTGCGGCTTCAGATGCCACGCCAAGAAGTCTCTTAAATATCCGCGCGGTTTGCCGTATTTGAAAATCATCAGACCAGGAACGCCTACCATGACAACCACAAGAAAGCAGAACCAGTTCATGGGCAACCCCAACACAACCATGTCGTGAGGAAAGATGAACTGACCGATAATGAGGGCGAAGACCGCAATCACGCCAAGGGCCAGAAGGTCCTCGATGTCCAGACCCAACATGCGCACGCTGGTTCGCAGATTGCGGGAGATCGGGGTTGCATTGAGCGGCATCAGTGGATGCCCCCCGCGCCGGATGTTACAAAGAATTCGAGTAACCGGAGGCCGCCGGAGACAGCGAGACAGCCTACCCCGACAAGAACGTGCCGTGCAGCATTACCTCCCATGCTCGTCAGTTCGAACATCCCGCCATTGGAAACAGACAGAATGGCACGAACGAAATTGACGCCGGCGTACAGCGGCATGACTACGTTGCCAACCCAGTTCGTAAGAGACAGAAATGCATAATAGAACTGGTCCTGGCTGCTATTCTGAGTTGAAAAATACTCGGCCAACCTGACGAAGCCGGATGCCGACAGGCAGGCCACAGCTGCGGTCACGTAGCGTTCGCCAGCGCGAGCGTGATGTGCCAACTGGTAGATTCCAACGCAGAGCGTCAGTCCAGCGCAAACCGGCAAGATCACATTCCCGATGTATGAGGCCATGCTGGTCAGGCCAGTGTCGAAAGAGCCGCTAACCACGGGACACACCTCCATGAAGTGCTCGCCCTCGGATGATCCGGGCTCTCCGCGCGGGAGGCTGGGGAGGGGTTGTCACGCGCCATAGGAATTGGAGAAGTCCGCCCAGCGCCCATGCTCCGCCAAACAAAAGGACCCCACAGACCACGACAATCCCAGCCCGCGTAACAAGATTCTCGTTGTGCATGAGACCTGCGACGATGAGGGCTCCTGAAACGTCTGCCAGCAACAGTGCAAACAGAGCATGACCCCATCGTCTGTTTTCAGAGGTCCTCAAAGCCCACTTGCGAACGTTTCCCCAGGCGAACGCAAGAGCGCCCATACAACACACGGCGATCATGGAGAGTGCAGTAAGGAGCCGCGCTGCACCGGATACGGGGAGCGGGGCCATTCCGACAACAGGAACCGCCAACAGAGCCAACACTGAGGCTGTGAACCGAGCAATATGAACAACGAGCAAATGCTGTGACCTTATCCCCATGACTTCACCAAGAGCCAGATCCCCGAAAAACACATCATTGCAATGGATGTAATCGCCAGATGTCCCCAAGGCTTTCCGCGCACAAAGTTGACCACAGCACCTATCACGCACAGTGCGCCTACGGCCGGACAAACATTACTTCCAGCCCAGTTCACTAAATTCATCAGGCCATCGGCCACGCCGTACTGGTCCGAAGATAGGTTCCAGGAGTTGGCCATCGTCCAAAGAGCCTGAACTGAAAGAACGAGCAGAGCAGACACGAGCGAAGGAATAGGCGTATTGCCTTCCGCGCTGTCGAGCAGCGCCTTGAGTACAAGGGCGGCGGCGACGACTGGGACCAGATGGCTTACAAGGTAGTTATTCGTGAAGTACTGGACCAGATTCAACAAGCCAGAGAGGTATGCCTGCGAGACTGAGGAGCTTCCTGGAGGTTGCCACGGAATGCCAGCCGCTTTGAGAAACAGTGGAATTGACGGAAGAGCCAGGAACACCATGCCCCAGAATATCCAGTTGGTGAAACCGCCTCCGATTTCGAAGTTGGCGCCACCACCTGACCTGAAAGACACAGCTGCTGCTACAAAACAGCCCAGCCCCATGTAGGGAGCCGCTCCAATGAGCAGTCCGTATAACCCGGTGAGAAATGGGGGCGCGTCCAAGATGAATGCTAGGCTCAACTGCGTCTCCGAGATCACAATTCCGGCGACGTAATTCGCCGGCAGAAGGCGGGAAGGGACGCATTGCAATATGGTGTGCGTCCCTTGGTGGTTGATCTATTCAATGAACGCCAGCTTGACCGGTGTTTACGAACCATTCGGCCAAGCGCAGAGCCTGCGAGACGCCAAGCAGTCCGACTCCGGTGAGTACTGACTTCATAGGCTTGCCACCGTTATGCCAAGCTACTAAACCGTGAAGAAAGAATGCGCCGGCGGCCAGCGGGCCGAGAACGTTAGAGATGTAGTTGACCCCGGTCTCGAGTGTGCCTTCTATACCAGAGGCCGACTGGCCTTGCACGGCCTTACCAAGAACCGGCGAGTTGCCGGACTGCTGGGCGAGGGCGCTCGCTGGCAACAGGATGATTCCCATGAACAGGTGAATGCCCAGCGTCCACAGATAGGCGCGCACCCAGACCTGCTTCCGATTGATTTGCATGCGATCTTTCCCCGATTCTGCTCCATCGCGTGAGGGCGTGGGGCAATGAAATTGGCTTCAACTTAACGTGTCCAAAGTTGAGAGGGAAGACCTAAGTCGAAAGAATTTTTTGCCGTCAGTATGGGTGAGATCGGAGAGATCATCTCGCATCGGCGCAGTGGGCAGCGCGCCTGAGCAACCCGAGAATGGTCCCCTGAGGCGACGGGACCGAGTGTCACATGAGCAGTTCGGGATGGAAATAAGGCGTGGAGAACCTCTAATGATCGTCGTCTAAAAGCAGGAAAAGTGTGTCGTTTTCGCGTTCGCGACAGTTCCAGCAGTGACAACCGGAGACGCACCAGAAGTAAAAGATGACAAAAGGGAAGAACATGATGGCCAGCACCCTTTTGACGGGGTGCCAGCTATAGAATCCGCTGTCCCTTCGCGGAAAGAAAAGCAGTATATAGAGCAACGCGACTTGCAAGACCAAGCCAAAAACAACCTGTATCCTGACGTCGAACGGCAAATGGACGAAAAATAAGAGAGCTTTCATCGTGCGCTTTCCACAACCGGCTAGCTTGAAGGCGCTGACCGGTTAACACGATTCTAACCCGATTCCAAACAAGCAAGTTGCGCAGAAACACGATTATCTGGCTCACGCCTTCCCGGCTTCGGGAGCGAGGCAGCTTGCCAGGTCAATTCTGAGACCCCGACTTCTTCTTGCTGGGTTCGGTGAACATCATCTGCACTTGCGTCCCAGCTGGGACAGTCACAATCAAGTGCTCGCTCACTCCTAGCTGTTGAATCTGTGTGTCCGCTGCCTGACCCATGTTCTGTGCGGCCTGGGCCCGCATCATGTCCGCTTCGCTTAGGGAGCCGCTCACATTGTTGCCGGCAAACATCGCCGTGGTCGAACCAAGGCCGCTAAGTGCCGCAAGGAGGAATTGCTTTCCGCGGTTGCGTCCTGTCACGGTGCCTTTCAGGGCACTCATCCGCTGATCCAGTCCAATCGCGCTTATGGAAATATCCTCGCCATTCGGTAGATGAATCGAATTGAAATGAATACCCACAATCCCCGTTGAGCTTGCCTGCTCGATTTCTCCGATGACGCGGGAGCCTGCTGGAATGATGACGATGCCGTTGCGCCGGTAGTCGTAGTCGACGACTCCAATGACCGGGGCCTTTGTCGCTGTAGTGGCGACCAACTCCAGATGTGTGGCTATGTGGTATCCAGGCTGGTATCCGAAATTGGTGATCAGTGGCTCCTCACTGTCCGATGAGAGATGCGCTTGCTCTGCTGCTTCAGGGGTGTTCAGTACGAATGTCAGCGAGGGTTTGGTTACCTGGGCAAGCCGAAGTGAAGCCATATTGTTGTTTCTTACTCTCCCACCGCCTCCCGCCGAGGATGAATAGTCTGGCGCAGCCCATTGGCCATTGCCTCCAGCTTGCTGCTGATTGAAACCCTCAATCGATCCGAGAGGCTGCCCGGTCTGATCGGCGTTGCGTGTATGCTGGATGTCGTCCGCGCTTGTGTCCTCCTTATTGATCTGCTGCGGTTGCTCCGCTTGTTGGTCGGTCGGCAGATTGCTCTGGTTAGTCGCCGGCGCAGAGCCGTTGGCTGTCGGCTGTGCCAACGCTTTGGGCTCATCCTGCTTTGATTTGGCTGCCGGATGATGAAAGAACATCGAAAAAAGCACGATAAGGCCAATGGCCCCTACGATGGCGATGAGCGGCTTGCTGGCCTTCTTGTCCGAGCCCAGAAAGGACCGCTTGATCGTGGGCTTTTCCTCCGGTTCGGGGATTGGGGCCCCTGCATTCGGGACCTCTGAGCGGTCATTCGCTTCCGCTGGCTCCGGATACGCCTGGTGTGGCCTTCCGTTTGAATCTATGTCTTGGGGCAACTCGATCTGCACCATCTCGGACTCTCCTCTTCTGATTAGCGCTCTGCGGGTACGAACGGAACCGGCACCAACAAGGCGGTATCAACCTCGCTGGCATTTGCGATCTGCAACAGAAGTCGTTCCTTTTTGTACTTGAATCCAGGTCGGTCGAATTCGACGGCCGCATCCAGGCGTTCACCCGGTGCCAACTTGAACTTGCTCATCCTGTAGTCGGTGATGGGTAGCTGTTCGGCCAGGGCCTCTGGGTGCTTCTTATCCACCTTCCCCTTCTTGCTTGCCTTGGCTGGGTTATTGAATTCCAGCAATGGTGGCAGCACTTCAATCCACCGGCCGCTGCGGTTGAGGACTGAATAAGACACCGCGACAGAATCGCCACGCTGTACAGACCGGCCAAGCGACGCGGACAGATCGGCGCTGGCATGCTTGTTTTCTGGGTAAATGCGCGCCAACTCATCCGCTGTGGTGTAGTGAGGCGCCGCGATCCGCTTTTGCTCCTGGTACAGGGCCTCGATGGAGGATGCCGGAGAGGATTTAGCAGGAGAAGGAAATGGAGACTCGGCTTCGGCTACTGGCGTTGAGTCGGTCACTACCGTTGAGGGATCGGGAGAGCGGTCGCGCTGCCGTTCTGTCTTTCCATTCCGCTGCGGTTCCGACATTGGCGCCGATGCCACAGGAGCTGCAGGAGCGGTAGATGAGGCGGGCTGCGCAACTTGTTCGGCCACATCCGAAGCTGACGACCCCAGCAGCAGGCTGTGCGGCTGGCCGTAATCCACAACGAAATCGACCGGGTCTGTGCTTCCCTGGTCTCCTGCCGAAATTACTCGGATGGAGAGTGTGCGCCCGGAACGAAGAGCGATCACGACATTACTGTCTATCTTCTTTTGCGTCGTCGGCTTGAGAAACACAAGTCGCGGCTCGGATTTATCGTGTTCTGCCGCAATCAGCGTCGGCGCGCCAACCGCAAGCGAAGTGACCGGTTCCGGTAAACGCACGACTGTGGTGAACAGTGGCCTCAAATGAACCGTGTACACATCGTCCGTGCTCACGATCTCGTGGTCCACATTCGGCGTCAAAGGCGCCTGCTTGGGAACCAAGTCGTCGTCCTCGTCCGCTTGACCCTCCCCCAGTGCATTGGGGATGGGTTGGGCAGCGTCCGGTGAGGAGCTGGGAACAGCTGGCTGCTGGCCAGCTTGTGGCGCACCCGGCAACCCGGTGGTAGGAAGGTCCTGCCCATGAAGGAAGGCGCATGCCAACAAGAGCGCCACGCATGCCGCACCTTCAAGGGCGTAGCGTTTCGTCCTGATGCCGCAGAAGTTCGTCATCGTAGTACCTCCGGATGGTTCTCACGTAGTCGGTTACCGAACGGTTGGAATATGCCAGGCCGCGCCGTTCGAGTGGATGCGACCCCGCGTAATATGCGGCGGCCACTAGCCGCAGGTCGCCAAAGCGCTTGATAAGGTCAGCGAGATACTGCACACCTCCGCTGATGTTCTCGGTTACCGAAAACGGGTTGCGCACTCCATAAAAGCGCGCTGTGCCGGGCATCAACTGCATCAGGCCCATGGCTCCCTTGTCGGAGACCCTTTTGGGATGCCATTGCGATTCGGCACGGATAATTGCATGCACAAGCGGGCGCGGAACCCTGTAGTGATCGGCATAAGCATCCGCATAATATGCGGCCTCAGCAGGTTCCTGCGACGGGAAAGCGGCCGTACCTGCGTAGGCCCGCAAAGAGGCGAGAGCGATGAGGATGGTAGCGCCAGCTGAGGCGAAGGATCTAGGTGGCATTGGCAACCTCGGACAATTGCGACTGTTGTCCCTGGGACTCCGCAGTTTCGGCGGAATCAAAAGAAGACCGTTGTGGGTTCTCAGTAGTCTCCAGGGTCAAATCCGGGATATCTTCAAGGTTCAAACCTTGCAGGCTCTTTATTGCGGTAGCCAGGATTGACGCAAACTGGTCCTTCGTGCGCATCCTGCTCAGGTCTTTGGTGCGCTTCACAAGTAGTGGGTACACAACCTCGCTGAGCTCCGGCGTGAGGACCGGCCAGCCCATCATTTCCATTACCTGTGCCAAGTCGTTCATCTCGGAGATGCTGGGCGGCTTCTCAAGGTTGAACGCCCTCAGCGCGTGCGCGAACCCAGCAATGAACAGATGAGTGCGCGGAGACAGGGTAGGGGACTTGCGCGCAACGATGGTCGCTTGCTGCATCGCCGACGGATGCTCAAGGAGCAAGTACAAAGAACGCCGCCGCAACGGATCGCCGATCTCCCGTTCTGCATTCGAGGTGAGGATTGTGAACGGGATGGTCTTCGCGGTGATGGTTCCCAGGCCGGGAACCGACAACTGCCATACACTCAACAATTCCAACAGCATCGCCTCGAACGCATGGGGAATTTTGTCGATTTCGTCGATAAGCAGAATGACCCGCTCAGGGGCCTCGATCGCTTGAAGGAGAGGCCCGGCGATAAAGAACTCTCGTGACACAATCTCCTCCCGGAGTTGGCGCCAGTCCCGGTTCGCCTCCTTATTGATAAGAACGTACAGCTCCTGCATCGCGCGGTTGTATTCGCCAATGGCCTCCTTGTCGCTGATGCCGTCATAGCATTGCAGCCGAACCAGTGGCATTCCGCTTGCGCGCGAAAGCGAGACTGCCAATTCCGTCTTGCCGGCACCGGCCGGGCCTTCCTGGAGAATGGGGCGCCTAAGATGCGATGCGTAGAAGATGGTATGCGTGGTGACCAAATTGGTGATATATCCCACATTGCCCAGGGCGCGCTGAACAGCTTGATGCGACGCAAACATATCGTCGTCCCTGACCTGGACCAACTCGTTATTGGCAATCTGCGTTTCCATAGCTCCGAGGACACCGTACAATAAGCCGACCTCCTGCCGTAACGTCTACACGGGACTTTTTTGTGAACCATGCAGAAACGTCCGTAAGGCCTTGAGTGCAGCGGATTGTTATCGCTCCAATATCGTGCGTCCACCGCACTTGTCGCAGAAATAGCTGCGCCGCCAATCACTCATACGCTGCGGATAGAAGCCAAAGTTGTTGACGCCAGCCGTCACAGCCAAGAGCAAGGCTCCCCAAGCGAGGTAGTATCCAGCCAAGTCGAACAGGCCGGAGATTCGAATCCACTTGTCCGCGCTCCATCGCGTACCGAGAAAGAACAGTGTGACGAGGAGTGCGGGCGACCAGGGCAGCCGAATTGGGGGGCTGCAATGATTGGCCAGAACCGATTGACGCTTGGTGCGCTCGTATCCGTGCTTGAGAATAAGGCCCTTGATGCGGGTGTAGAAGGTTGTGCCTCGCCCGTAAATCGCGGAGAAGGGGCGGATATACGGGTTGCCACAAAGGGCACACACAGGTGGTTGGAACTGAGATAGCGCAACGTCGGGTGTCCTCCTGCGGCGGAGGTTGCGATTGCGTGGGTAAGAAGAATACTGGATCTGGTCGCTCACGCAAACCTCGACTGAATGGACGCTGCGGATGCGGACGCGAGCGTCTCGGCTTGCGCAGTTGTCTGCGGCGCGGGAATTGGCTGATTGACCGGCTGTGCAAAGCCGCCGGATAGGGTCGCTCGCGTGGGGATCGCCGACGTCGTTGGAGCGGAGACTCGAGTTGGGGCCACCGCGGTGGCTGGGTCGGTTCGCGGTAGAACCGCCGGAATCGGCAGGATTTCGCCGTGAGTTCGCGGGTTCCACATCCAATGCGCGTAGCTTGATGCTGAGGCGGAGGCTTCGACCTGCGCCACGTCCGCCGAGGACTCGGCGTCTAACACATAAAGTGCCACCGGATCGTTTCCGTGGTCGGTGAGCAAGAAGGTCGGCATTGGCGCAGCTGTCGGCCGGTTGTAGCGTAAGATTCTGAGGAATGTCCTCTTCTCGGCTACGAGCTTTTGGATTATGGCCAGTTCATAGATGTTGTCGTAAGGAATCCACTCTTCACTGACAAACATCAGACACACTTCTTCAAGCATTGGCGTGCCTTCCGGGGAGACACTGAAGGTTCCGGTCAGAATCATGTGGCCTGGTTGCTTGCCGGTCCACATGCGCATCTCCTTGCCAAAGTGCCGCAGTAGCCGTTCATGGAGTTTTTGCTCCATCACGAACGGACAATCGGGAAGATGATAGAAGACGGTGCGAAAACCCATCCCGGCCTGTTCAATATCCTTCACCTCGGCGATCACCAGCAAGAGTTGGTGGCCATTCTTGCCATCAGTTCCGGAGATTCTGGCGAAACGTTCACGCCGCCGGCCAGCAATCTCTTCACGGTGTTCCTTTGTCCATGCTTCGGGCAGAAAGAGGTAGTGCTGCAGGTTGTCTTGTTTGACGGTCTTCTGGTCGGCGGCAATTGTCAGGCTCTCGTTGACAAAGGTCCAATTTCGTCTCGCGTTCTTGCCTGGCCAATTGGTGAGACCNNGACGCTTGCCGTCGGCTTGAACGCTGGGCTTCTCGGCATTTGCCTTGGCTGTCGGGGGCGGCGACTGACCGCCTCGCCGTGAGAGCGGAAAGTTGAGACGCAGCTTGACCTCATTCTCTTCGTATGTAAAGCCCGAGCCATAGAGGTCGCTTCGACCGGAGAACTCTTCCGGCATTTCCCAAGAGGCACACCCGGTGGCGTGCTGGCGGCCGGTGTCGGGCATTCGCTTGAGCCAGAAGCGCCCATTGATCTGGGAAATATACATCGGGACGCCGGACGCTCCCACGCACAGGCAATTCGGCCGGAGTTTGGAGTTATATGCGCTTTGGAGCATCTGCTCAAAGTCAGGTTGGTCCGGCGAAACGGTTGCCTGTCCAATGCTGTATCGGGCCACAGCAACCTCCTCTTAAGCAGCTTCGCTGCCGGCGTTCTTATCTGGCTTGGTACCCGCGTCCTGGATCGCCAACTGGTCGCCCAGCTCAATTCCGAACTGCTCTGCTGTGCCTGCTGGAAGTTCGAGCACCATCCGAGTTCGAAACCGGATCGAGCCGACGCGCCACGGCTTAACAGCCGCATCAATCGCTACGACCCGCCAGTGCTTGTCGAGGTAAAGGACATCGATTGGTATACGCATCCAGCATGTGTGAATGGTCGAACAGGGCCG
>PMYF01000319.1:0-13465 GCA_003171295.1 Acidobacteriota bacterium
GCGGTTCCTTTTGATGTTCTCTTCGCCAGAAGGTAGGTGAATTCCACGCGTGGCGTGGCCACCCAGAACTCATGGTGCCAAGTGCGGCCTGCCACCATCTGCCTGCCGCGCAGGGAGATCAAGCCGCTGCGCCGATGTTCGAAGATGATATCGAGAGCCAAAGACCTTAGCTGGATTCCTTCAAACCAGAGAAAAACGAAATAGTAGGCCTTGACGCGGTAGTTCAGGCACTGGACCGGGCGGTACCCTGCCTCGGCTAATTTTTTAAACGCGGCCGACAAACGGGAGCGGTCCTGGGGATGAACCGCAATGTCCAGGTCGCTGGACAGCTCATCCGGGAGCCTTTCCCAGGAATGCAAGACGCAGTAGCGAACCCGGTGTTCGTCCAAGAGCTGAAAAAGTGTGCGGAGACAGGCGGGGAGGCTCCGGTTCTGTGGGGCGGGCGCCTCGATGCGAGTGGTCCCACAACTGGGGGCGACTGAGTTTTCAGCAGAGCACGGATGTTCGTTCATCGGGTTAGGTCTGGGAGCGTTCTTGAGCAATCCCTCAAGCCGCTCCTGTCCCTTTCAGGACGGCGGGAACCGTTTTGGCGAGGATCTTGAAGTCCAGCCAGAGGGACCACTGGTCGATGTACTGCATGTCGAGCTCCATCCATTTTTCGAAGGGGATGGAGTTACGGCCCTGGATCTGCCACAAGCAGGTAATCCCGGGCCGGACACTGAAGCGGCGGCGCTGCCAGTCCTGGCCGAACCCATTGTAGTCGCGCCAGGGAAGCGGCCGGGGGCCCACCAGGCTCATGTCCCCCTTCAGGACGTTGAAGAGCTGAGGCAGCTCATCAATGCTCATGTGTCGCAGGATTTTTCCGATGCCAGTCACCCGTGGGTCATTCCGGATCTTGAATACCGGCCCGCTCACCTCGTTGAGTTGTTGAATGTGGCAGAACTGGTTTTCCGCGTCCACGACCATCGTGCGGAATTTGAGCAATCGAAATCTTCGTTTGTTGAGGCCCACTCGTTCCTGAACAAAGAAGGCGGGTCCGGAAGAGGCCAGCATGATCAGTGCCGCGGTGAGCAGGAGCAGTGGCGCCAGCGCCAGCAGCGCGGCCAGCGCAATCGCGACATCGAGGGTACGTTTACAGAGGTGCTGCCATCTCTCGGGACCCCCGGAACAAAGGGTAATCGCGGCGCCGTCTCCGAATTCCTCCGCCTTCGGCCGCGCCATTCGCATATTGAAAATATCGGAGAGGACGCTGACGACGATACCTTGTTCCTTGCACCACCCGGCGATGCGGGACGCCCGCGCATAACAGGATTCCATGGGCAGGGCGACCACCACCTCATCGGCGACCTGGTTCCGAAGATAGCTGGGAAAACCAGCGAGGTCAGAAAGCAACGGATAGCCTGTCTTGCGGAATTCTCCGAGTCCCTGCCAGTCGTCGTCCATGAATCCCGCGATCCGGCATCCGAGATCCGGCGTTGCGTCCATCTTTCGGGCAAAGCGCACCGCGCGGGGATTCGTGCCCACAATCAACACCTGGCGGAGGTTCCGGCCTCGCCTGCGGACGCCTTGCAGCAAGTATCGGGCCAGGAGCCGGCTGCCGGCCACCGCGGCGGAGCTGGCGCCCCAGAACACGAGGACGAATTGCAGAGAAACCAGGTGAATTCGCAGCAGGGCGGCCGCGAGGAGAAGCGTCAGCGCGGCCACGGTGGTTGCCTTGAGGGTATCCAAAACCTCTGCCAAGCGCGTGCTTAGGCGCCTGGAGTTATACAGGCTGAAAGAAATGAAGATCGTGTGCCAGGCGAGAAGCAAGCAAGCAAACAGCGCAAAATTCTGAACCTTGACTCGCAGGGAGAGGAATTGGGTTAGTGACGTCGCGGGCGTTTCGTAAGCCACCAGCGCGGTGGCCAGCCCAAAGGCGAAGACCATGACCTCCAAGTCAAAGAGCTTGGCGGCGTTCATAAGCAGGCGGCGGCGCAGAGGGGTCATAGCGACAGTTGGTTCATGAGAGGATGTAACCGGGCGCGGAGTCGATGGCGGTACTGACCACGTTCATTTCAGATCATCTCCACATCGTAGCCATCAATGCGGACTGCCATCGACCGCTGAATCAACTCGATGGAGACCACCAGGCTCCGGTCGGAGTTCTTGGCCACCAGAACCCCTGCGACCCCGTCCAGACATCCCCCGCGGATCCGCACGCGCTGCCCAACCTTGACGAACGGGTAGAGCGCACAGGTGAGGTTTCGTGATAGGAGAGCCTGGATGTCCTCGATCTCTTTGTCCGGTATGGGGAGGGCTTCGCCGTGGATACCGACCAGGCCTACCACGCCGGGGGTCTGAAGTACAACCTGGCGCTTTTCCGAACGGCCGTTCATTTGGACAAAGGTATAGCAAGAGAAGAGCGCACTCTGGATGGTCTTGTACCGGTCGCTCCATCGATGCCTTTGCGTGATTTGAGGCAGGAAGGTCGTGACGCCCTTGGCCTGGAGTTGCGCCGAGACCTTCATCTCATGCCGGGCACGGGTATGAATGGCATACCAGCGGAGTTTTTCGGCGGGGGTTATTACCGTCGCCAGGGGTGGAGTCGGCGGCCAAATCTGGTGTGGGCTAGCCATGGCTCCGCCCTCTGAGTCACATTTCCATAACCCCACGTTGGATTCTTGCAGCATCGTGATGGGCTGAACTATCCCGTCTGAACTCGTGAGGTCCGCTAGAGTTTTCGGTACAAAGCTTCCGGAATGGGGAACGTGCGTTTATTCAGCACCGCCCCCATCAGCCGAACGTTCGCGGAGGCCAGGATTTCCGCGGCCTTCTTCGCTGCTTCGCGGCGGGTGGAATTCGCCCGCACCACCAGCACGACTCCGTCCGCCAGTTTTCCCAACAGGGCAGTGTCGGCATACAGAATCGCGGGAGGGCCGTCCACCAGGACATAGTCGAACTCCGCCCGCAGTTCCACCAGGCACCCCCGCAGGCGGTCGGAAGTCAGCAGAACACTCGGGTCAAGAGGACTTGAACCGGAGGTCACTAACCATAGGTTGTCGCCGTTGATCTGATGCGTCAGGGTGCGGATCGGCCGGGATTGCAGGAGCGCCTCCGAAAGGCCGTAAAGGTTGTCCAGGCCGAAGTATTCGTGCAGAAAGGGCGTGCGCAAATTCGCATCCACCAAACAAACGGAGCCTTCCACCTGCGACGCCAGAGTCTCGGCCGCGTGCCCACAAACCCAGGTTGTCCCGGCGCCGCTCTCGACGCTACAGAAGAGCACCAGTTGTGGCGCCTGCGAGCCCGGCAAGAGGAACAAGCGCTGGACGAGTTTCACCCTTTCTTCCCGGGTTAAGGCCTCCAGGTCAAGCCCCGGCCTCTGCCCGTTGCGGGAAATCTCCGGGCGCGCAGGCGCGGGAAGTAATTCCTGCACCCTCTCAAATTGCGGCTGGAAGGAGAAGGTCCTGCTCATAAGCAATTCCTTGCGAAGGTCCTCGGCCGGCCGTTTCTCCCTCTACCCCCTTGCCTCTCAGGGCCCCGGCCGGGGATAGATTGAGACCGTCGGGGTCGGGAGTTGCTCTGCACGGCTGCTGGCGCGACTCGTCATGATGCCGACAACGTGCTCTCAGACGGCGCTGCTCGGCATGGCGGCGAGGACGGGCATGTTTAAGAACCCCGCAACTTCCTCGGGGGTTCGAAACGACGCATCAAAGTGGTCCGCAACGAAGGCTGACCCTACACTCACCAGGATGGCGCAGGGGATACCCAAGAGCACGTAGAGCCAGCGCGAGTGCACGGGCAGTAATGGCACGGCGGGGGCCTCCACGATGGCCACATTCGTGATGCGCTGGGTGTCAAGCGCATCGGAAATACGGGCCTCCTCCCGCTTGTTGAGATACAGCAGGTAGTTGGCTTCCTCGGCTTTTGCGGTGCGAACCAAATCCTGCTGCTCGATGTCCTTCTGGTTGAGAAGCAAGGCGTTGCTGCGGTAGTCACGGACGATCAGGGCAGTCGCCGCGGCCTGAGCCCGGTAAGAGGCGAGGTCCGCCTGAGCCCTGGCCAGTTCTCCATCCAGCCATTGGTAGGTCGGATTCCGGTCGGTGGTTTCCTCATGCACGGGTGCTCTTTCCTCTCTGGCAATAGCGGCACGGGCCTGGGCAATTTGGGCTTCCACTTCCTGGACCGGCCGGTAGCTGGGCTCGAAATTGTCCAGGAGCTGGGTCCGCTGGAGCTCCAGGCTCAGGAGGGAAGACTTGAGCTGTCCAAGGAGTTGAGGATTATCAGACTTACGGTCTGTTGTGGCCAGCCGCGAGGGAGTTGCTGCTGCCAGTGCCCCGAGGGCCCGGATACGTTCCTGGGTTTGAGTCACGGAGGCTTCCGTTTGCCGCAAGTTAGCCTCGAATTCACTGGCCTTCTGCAGCTTCAAGTCCCGTTGAATCTGCGGGGAGACGGCGTTGCCTCCCCCCTCGCGGCCAAACGCAGCCATGTGCCCCTCAGCCGTAGCCAACTGTTTCTTATATTGCTCGGTCTGCTGCTGGAAGAAATTGAACGCACCGGAGGGACGGTGCACGGTCAAGTGTTTCACCAGATATGCGTCGGCCAGCGTCGTAAGCACGAGCGCTGAAAGCACCGGGTCCGCAGAGGCATAACTGACTTGGATGAGGCTGGATTTCTTGGCGGGTTCGGCCTTCAGGTCCCCATCCAACTTGCGTACCGCCCGCGCCATTCTCAGGTCTTTTCCGGCAGCCGAGTTGTCGCCGGGCAAGCCCCAGGGGTGAGGCGAAGGCGCATCGAGACCACAGCTTTGAACGATCTTCTCCAGTAAATCACGGCTCTTGATCAACGCGACTTCCGAGTTCAGATCCTCTTCCCTAACGGCCTCAGTATTGCTAAGCGGAGGCATAGCGTTGGGATGCGCCGTGACGACGGGGTCCACCCGCTCGTGCTGAACCAGGATCTTCATGTGGGCTTCGTATCTCTCCGGTAGCAGAACGGCCGCCAGGGCCGCGCCGCTGAAGACCCCCAGAAAGGAAAGCGTGACCAGTGGGCGCTGCCGAAACATTACGCCCAGCAAGTCGCGAAGCGTCGAGGATGGGACCCGCCCGTCTCCCGGGGCGTCGAAGTTCGTCCGATCCATGCGCTCTCTCCATGCCCCCCCGTCAAATCAAGGATGAGGGTTGTAGGTCATGCCCAAACCTGCACCCGGGATCAGCCGTTTAATGTTGCCCACGGCGCTCGTGGGGACATACAACATGTCGCCGGGTCGCAGGTGCACGTCCTCATTTAGATCCATCGCTTGCAGCAAGCGCTTCACGTTGATCTTCTTTACCTCGTACCAGTCACTCGACACACGGCGGAACAGGAGCACCTGGGAGTGCTTGGCGATCGGGGTGAGGCCGCCCGCTATAGCCAGGCCCTCCGTCACGGTGATATCTCCGCGCAGGTCGAATTTCCCGGGGTGCGTTACCTGTCCGGAGGCGGTGAAGTAGGGCTTGTCGAAGTCCTTAAGCGAGACCGTGATGACGGGGTCGTGCAGAATCTTCGCATAGCTCTGCCGCAGGGTTTCGGTNNGCCGGGGTGAAGGGGAAGTCCAGGTCGAAGGAATCTCCCTTGCACAACTGATAGCGCGGGTTGCGGCGTTCCAGCGCAGGCTCGCGCTTTCCGGCGGGGCTAGCGGAGGCCAGGAGGTTGCCGGAGGCCACGGCCTTCTCCCTTTCGCTTGGGGCAGCCGGCAGCGCGGTCGACAAGAGCGTGACACTCAGGAGCAGGAGTTCGGCTTGCATCCTCATGAATATTCCTCCCTCCTGCGCAATACGAAGCGGTGTCCCGAGACCGCGAAACCCGCGGGCCTGCCCTCTTGGGGGGCGGCCACGCGAACCACCTGCCCTTGCGCGGACATGATGATCGACAGAGCGGGACTGCCGGGCGGTAGAAAAGCCTGGACCTTGAGGTCCGCACCTGAGGGCGGGGGGCTGGCGGCGAAGATGAAGGCTCCTTGGACACTGAGGTCGCGCGTNNCGTCGCAAGTTCCAGCCGATACCGATGATGTTTTCGGGCCTGCACCATGGTCGCCCCTTTCCCGACAGCCGTCCCCTCCCGCCGCGTTCCTCTGAAAAATCAGCAGCGGCGGGGCGTCGACGGTCAGCCGGACACGTTATGATTCGACGCCGATGTAACCCCGCGGCAAAGGGATAGGCGACGAATTCGAATAGGGGGAGTGTACTTACGGTAAATATAGCAGACAATCAGCATTTATACTGATATCGATAAATACTATAATACCATATCATGCAGTAGTATGATTGTCCTGGGGTGGGGAAGTTTTTCCTATGCACGATGCATTGGCTAGTCCCAACCCGGGGCATGTGGAATTCTGGAAGATTCTGCCCCTTTAGGGCAAAATGTCACAGGGGGGGGAGACAATGAAACCCTGTTTAAATTTAGCATGCCTTTTGCCAAAACTGCGTGTAGGATAATGCAGTTATTATTGGAGCATGAGTCAATCTATCGTAAGGAGGTAACCGAGGCTGCATCTATGACCATAAAGGTTGTCATTGCCGGACAGACACCTTTGGATTGCCAGTTACTCTTCTGTGCAATCAATCGCTATGGCAGGCACATCATGGTTCGGGGCTGCGCCCACACGCTCAAAGAATTCTTTAAGAACGTCGCTGAGCATCACCCGGACGTGGCGGTGATCAGCGCCGGGCTGGAGGGCGATTCCAAAGGGGGCTTCAAAGTTCTGCGCGAACTGCGTGCGGCGGGTTCGACCACGCGTCCCATCCTGCTGCTGGATTCCCATGAGCCCGAGCAAGTGATCGAGGCTTTCTCCGCAGGCGCTAAAGGCGTGGTATGCAAGACCGACCCTCTGCAAGTCTTGTGTAAATGCATTCAGTGTGTTTGCGCGAGGCAGGTGTGGGCCAACAGTCAGGAACTCGAATGGATTCTCGAGGCGCTCACCAAACGTGAACCCGTTCACGTCGTCAATGCCATCGGGGCGTCGCTGCTTACCCCGCGGCAGGAGCAGATTGTGTGCATGGTGGCGGAGGGGCTGCCGAATAGAGAGATCGCCTTGGAACTCCAGGTCAGCACGCACACGGTCAAGAACCACTTGTTTCGCATTTATGAGAAGCTGGGGGTGTCAAACCGCGTCGAGGTGGTGCTCTACGCCATGAGCCGGCGGGAAAACTCTCCACCGTCAAGCCTGGGAACTTCCACCGCCTTGCAGCAATCCCGCCTCAACTCGCTCACCGCTGCTTCCTTTCCTCGCTGAGCCTGCCGGCGGTCCAGCGGATCGCGTCTTGGACCAGGTCCCGGTAGGCTGGGTAGAGGTGCGCCGCCTCCCCATGGCCGAGTTCGATGTAGACCACCCGGGATTTCGCATAGGGGCTGATCCAGGCCAGGGGGCCGTCACTGGTGGGGTTATCGGTCCGCAGCAACACCCGCGCGTCCGGTGAAATCCACATTCCCTTATAGGTCTCATCCCGGAAATGCATCGTCCCAATGCGGGCCGTGATGGGGTGATTGAGCGTGGGTCGAATGCACAGCTCCTGATCGTGCAAATAGGTTGAGGCGGGCGTGGAGCCTTCGGGTTTGAGCAAATACTTGCCTCCCACCACCTCCTTGTACCACCACTCCCAGTCCTGATAATCGGCGATGGCGTGATGGAGTACGACCACACCCTTGCCGGCTTCGACGAAGCTCCTCAGGTTAGCCTTCTCTGTTTCCGTGATCTCCTGCGAAAAATCATAGAGCACCAACACGTCGTAATTCTTGCGGAGATCATTCTTGAAGGCCTCGTGGTTCGAAACCGCGTGTTCCCAGCGCAGGTCCTCCGCTCCTTCGAAGACCGTGTAGAACGTGGTGGGGTATTCGTGCCCGCCGGTAACCACCAGCAAGCGGAGCGGTGGCCGCACCGGGGTGGGAAGAATCCCGGCGGGTGAGAGGGTAACGGTTCCGCTGGCGGCCCACTCCGTGGCGCGGGCGAAGGTGCTGACGAAGCCACTTTCCTGCATGGCCGCAACATCATGCCCCAGGGCCGTGTAGAGCACCCGGCCTTTGCCGTAGTTGACCGTCCAGATGATGGGCTCATCCTTGCCGGTACCGCCATTCGCCGGGTCGTCGAAGGCCGTGGCCAGAACGTGCGCGTCCGGAGACATGCGCGGGCTGTGATAGAGCTCATCGGAGACGCGGAAAGAATCTTCCAAGCCGCGCGTGACGGGATGCTCACGGTCGACGAACTTCACCGTGAAGCAGTGGCGGGGAGCGTGGGCGGTCTTGGGCGGGCCCTCCGTCCACCAGCCGCCGATCATCTTCAGGTATTCGGGCCAGGGCGGTTGCCTGATGCCGGTGGGCCGGTGGTGGTCGCCCAAAACTTCCAGACCCGTGAAGGCGTAATTCGCGGCATGAATGGCAATTAATCCCTTGCCTTGCTTGACGAAGTTTTCGACAGCCTTTTCGGTTGCGTCTCCCCAGCGCGGGCCGTCGTAGTCGAGCACCAGCACTTCGTAGGCGGCCAGAGTCGCCTCCGTGACGCCCACGGGCTCCTCTTCGACGCGCACGTCAAACCGGCCACTGTCTACCAGGACCTTCTTCAAGAAAGGCGTCGTGGTGCGCCAGTCGTGGTTGTTGCGGCCGGAAAAGATCAAGACACGAATCTTCCCAGCCTGGAAGAGCGGGAGGCTTTCCTGGGTGAACCCCTCGGGCCCGGCCAAAGCCAGCGCCGCACTAATGACCAGAAAGATCAAAGCTCCCAAGCGAGTTCGGTTCATGGTTCACCGTCACGTTTTCCGTATCTTGAATTCCAGCCGTGGGGCTGGGGCTTGCCCCGGCCTAGGCCGCCCCAAGGGGTGGCCCTACACACATGTCAGGGCGGGGCAGGTCCACTCCTCAAGCCACCTGCTGGGCGGGGGCGTTTAATAAGCTGCTCAGATGCGCCAGGCTGCGGGCGGCCTGCTGCTCGGTGCCGCACTCGACGGAGAGGACGCCGTGGAAGTTCCCCGCGCGCAGAATCCCAATCACGCGCTTCCAATCAATAACCCCATCACCGCAGGCGCAGCCCACCGGCGTGCCGGTGACCTTGCCTCGTTCCGCGTCCGCATGTTCCACGGTAATGTCCTTGGCGTGCACGTGCACCAGAAGGTGCAGCACGGCGCTCAACCCCTGGTAAGGGTCCCCTCCGGCCAGGTACACGTTTCCCGTGTCGTAGTTCACGCGCAAAAAGGGTGACTCCACCAGGCCCGCGATCCTAAGCAGGCCTTCGGTAGTGCGAGAGATGCTCTGGTGCGGTTCAATGCCGATGTAGACTCGATAACGCTCCGCGGTGCGCAGCACGGTCGAGAGCGTGTACCGCATGACCGGGAAGGCCTCCTCGCTGCTCACCCAGGCAGGCCGGATTCCCTCATCGGTATTGACCACCGGCGCCCCGATGGCGGCGGCGAAGCGAATGGCCTTTTCGAGGTACGGCACGCTGATTTCGGGCCGCATCAGGGGGCAATGCGCGCTCAAGGCGGAAGGCTTGACCCCGTTTTGGTCGAGGATATCCTTCATTTCTCCCGGGTCGTCATCGAGCGAGAAGGAGTGAAAGTATCCCGCTTCACTCAGCAGTTCCCGGCCGTTGTGGACCATGGGCTCAACGTACTTGTAACCCAGCTTCGCCGCCCGCTCCACGCCCACGGCAAAAGACTTGTCCTGGGAGCGGATGAATTCCATGTTCACACCGATCTCGATGCTCATACATCCCACTCCTTCTGCCAGAGCGCCCGGCTTCGCTGTTTGTAGGCGATGTTGCCGATATGGCAGGCCAGCGCCGAATAGTGTCCACTCACCACGTCGGCATTGGGTTGCTTGCGCGTTCGCATGCAGTCCAGCCAATTGGCCACGTGGTATTCGTTCGTGCCCGCGCGCGAGATCTCGCCCAGTTGAGCGTTTTCCTTGCTGGGAATGAACCGGTAACCGTCGCGGAAGATCGAGAGTCTTCCCCCGGTGCCCATGAAGACGATGTCCGCCGCACCCGCGGGGATCATGTCGGTCAGCGTCGCCTCAAACGTCACGTTCAGCTTCTCCGGGTATTCCAGGAGGAAATTGACGTTGTCGGCCGTGTCGCGTCCGTCGTCGTAGAGATAAATTCCGCCCGCCGCCACGGCCGCCAGCGGACGCTGGAGGTTCAGAAACCAGTGCACCACGTCCACCATGTGCACGAACAGGCCGCCGGTCTGGCCGCCTGTTGAGAAATCCCAATAGGCGAAGCGGTTGAAATAGCGTTTCGCATCCCACGGAATTTTGGGAAGCCACGCCAGGCAGGCGTTCCAGTCCAGTCCGGCGGGCTTCTGCTCATAGCCCTTAGGCACGGGCGTCAAGTAGCCGCCGTTGGCATTCCAAATGGTTCGGACCATGTTGACCTTGCCGAGCAGGCCGCTGACGAAAAACTTTTGCCGGGCTTCCTCAAAATGGGCCGTGCTCCGCTGCTGCATGCCGACCTGGACGATGCGCTTCGAATCGCGGACGGCCCGCACCAGGGGCGGCCCCTGCTCGGGCAGGGAGGTCATGGGCTTTTCGACAAATACATCCTTGCCGGCCCGGCAGGCGTCGCCGGCGATCTGGGCATGCACGTGGTCGAAGGTCGCGANNTCGAGCCGGGTCTTCGCCACATCCTCGGCCTGATCTCGGCGGAGGTCCCAGATGTCGGAAACGGCAACCCATTCAATGTTGCCGGCTTCGTTTGCTCTGGTCATCAAGTACGACCCGCGCTGGCCGGAGCCGATGATGCCGAGCCGAATTCGGTCATTGGCTCCCCAAACTCGCAGGGCGGCCGCCGCCGTGGCCGCGCCGGCCATAAAGGTCCTTCTTGAAATGTGGTTGGTCACGTCAGTACACCTCTCTGGTTTGATATTCCCCGATTTCCGAAGTTGGAGTGGACAGTGGCACCTCTCAGGGGGGATGGCGCGCCGTGCCGAAAGGGAAATCTGCAGGGGCCGGGGCTGGTCCCGGCCTCGGCTGCCCCTACCCGGAACGCCTTTCGGCGCACCGTCAAATCTTCAAGAACAGCTTTCTTCGGTACATCCAGAACAGCACCAGCCAATAGCATGAGAGCACGGCGGCACCCTCCAGCAGTGGTTCAAGGCCCGTCCCGAGAAACTGGAAGAAGTGCGGACCAAGGTGGATGCGGAACGAGCTCAGGATGAATTCCTCCATGAAATGCGCAATGCAATAGGCGGCGATGGAATTCATGCCAATGACCACCAGGAAGAAGGCCCACCGCCTATACCGCTTGACTTCGATGACCCAGCAGAACGCTGCCAGCAACAGGAAGCACGCTCCCCCGCTGAACAAGGTCCAACTGGGCGTCCAGATGCGCTTCACGACGGGGCAGATATGGGTAAAGTGGAGGCAGAGGCCGGAGGCGATTCCCACCACGCCTGCGAGCAAAAACTGCCGCATCGGAATCCGGGGAGCGGCGGCGCGCAGCCAGCGTCCGGCGATCAGCCCCAGGATCATGGTGCCGAGCGTGGGAATGAAGCTGAGCGTCAAGTAGCCGCCCTCGCTATAGACGAAGGGCTTTTCGCGCGGGAAGAGGTTCAAAAACCACTGGTCAAAGGCGTTCCCCAGGTTGTAGTTCTTGTTCCAGTGCGCGGCAAAGCCCGTGTAGTTGTGCTGCGCATTCCATGCCGCGCTTACGCCCACGGAGGACCAATCGAAGTTGGGGCCGGCAACGGGATAGAGCGCCCAGGCCAGCCAGTATCCNNCCGATCTGGGTGAGCGTGTCATCCATCCTAAAGTAGGTCTGGGTGCTGTGCATCGAGCGCAGGAAGATGCCGAGCGCCGCGAGCGCGAAGCCTCGCCAGAGCGCGTGCAGAAACAGCTTTCCAGGGGTTCCGCCCTTGGCCACGCGGCTGGCAATGGAATAGGGCATCGCCACGCCCACCAGAAAGGAAAACGAGGGCTGAATCAGGTCGTGCAGCGAGCACCCGAACCATTCGACGTGAGTCTGGTTCAAAGCCAGGATTCGCCAGAACAAGCTGGCGGGGAAAGCCGCGGCGACCCGCGAAAATTGCAGGACTTCGGCCATCATGAGTAACATCACGAACCCACGATAGGCGTCGACCGCCAGGTTGCGCGGGACCGGCAAGGGGTTGCTTATAGACTGGGGCGCGATGGGGGCAGGTTGGACAATGGAGCTCAAATGGCACCTCCCGGAGCGCGAACATTAGCACACCGAGAGTGGCACTGGCAAAGGGTCTTCCGAAACCGGCCCTTTTCGAACCCTGCCCCGCCTATCGCAACAGACTCCCTCAAGGCTGACTCATTCCAGCCGATAAGATGCTGTACGAACTCTTCAGCCGGTCGCGCCGGGGAATTTGGAAACTGGGACCTCCGTGGATCGTGCCAACAACGCGCGCCGGGCGGGGGAGATGCTTTGCGGCCGTCCGCCGGCAGAGGCGCATGGCCATGCGCCCCGGCTGGCGGCGCGAAGCGTGTGGCACTAGCGCGCGGAGAACTTAAAGACCGTCGTGGCGTGGTAGGCCTGACCCGGTCGCAGGAACGTTGACGGGAAACCCGGCTGGTTGGGCGAGTCTGGATAGTGTTGGGTTTCCAGGCAAAATCCATAGCGCTTCTTATATACGTGCCCTTGCTTTCCGGTGATGGTGCCGTCCAGGAAATTGCCCGTATAGAATTGCACGCCCGGTTGCGTTGTGGAAACCTCCAGGACGCGCCCGCTGGTTGGTTCGACGACCCGCGCCGCGAGCGCCAGGCCTTTGCCTTGCCGGTTAATCACGAAGTTGTGATCGTAACCGCCCCCGAGAATCAGTTGCTCATCCTGCTGACCGATCCGGGCTCCGATGGCGGTGGCCTGAGTGAAATCGAGGGGGGTTCCTTTCACGGTGGCGATCTTGCCGGTGGGGATAAGGTTCTTATCCACCGGGGTGAAGTGGTCGGCGTTTAGCCTGAGTTCGTGGGCGAGGATGTCCCCCTTCCCCTCACCGGCCAGGTTGAAATAGGTGTGGTTCGTGAGGTTGATGGGAGTGGCCTTGTCCGTGGTGGCCTGATAGTCGAGAATGAGTTCGTTCTGGTCAGTCAACGTATAGGTGACCGTTGCTTTCAGGTTGCCAGGGTAACCTTCTTCCCCGTCCGGGCTGTTGTACCTGAGGATTAGTCCGGCCTCCTGCTTCTTTTCGAAGGGTTCGGCTTGCCACACCACTTTGTCAAAACCCTTGATTCCCCCGTGCAAGGCGTTCGGGCCATTATTCTTCGCGAGTGTGTATTCCTTGCCGTCCAGGGTGAACTTGCCGTTGGCGATCCGGTTCCCGTAGCGTCCGACGATGGCCCCGAAATAGGGAGTTTTCTCAAGATAGCCGTCCAGCTTGGCGTATCCCAGTACCACGTCATCCAAGTGGCCTTTTTGATCGGGAGCTCGCAAGGAAACGATAATCCCCCCATACGTCATCACGCGGACTTCCAGGCCGTGCGAGTTCGTCAGAGTGTAGAG